>NZ_RXXX01000089.1:0-1889 GCF_011006755.1 Anoxybacillus sp. MB8 | reverse complement strand
CAATCGAGTAGGAGGAGGTGATTAACCTCCGTCCTCTCACACCACCGTACGTACGGTTCCGTATACGGCGGTTCAATCAAGATAAGTGACGCAAGAATTCGTAACGCTCTTGTAGACTTTTGAGCCCTTGGTCATTCCAGTAGGAGTTTCCAAGGGTTTTGTGTAAGATGGGGCTATTTGAAATACGCCAGTATCCTTTCCGACTATTCCCCCATTCATAGGCTTTCCACGAAGGAACTCCCAATTTGATCAAGTTTCGCACCCTCGTTTTTGGTGTTTTCCAATTCTTCCACAAGCACATGCGAAGTCTTCGACGAATCCATCCGTCTAGTTTCCGAAAGATTGATTTCGTATCCGCCAGCGCAAAGTATCCACACCATCCTACTACATACTGATTCAGTTTCTGAATCCGATATTCCATGGGATATGGCATTCTCCTAGAAGTGATTTCTCGTACTTTCTTTTTCATTCGTTTCAGGCTTTCTTTCGCGATTCGAACGTTTGGTTCCTTTGCGTCGGTGAAGCTAAATCCAAGGAATTTTCGTTTCCATGGACGGTCTACTGCCGACTTTTTCTCATTCACTTTCAAGCGGAGTTTGCGTTCAATGAATCGTCGAACGCTTGCCATTGTTCGTTCTCCTGCTCTTTTTGATTTTACGTAAATGTTACAGTCATCTGCGTAACGAACGAATTTATGTCCTCTCTTTTCTAATTCTTTATCCAACTCGTCAAGAACGATGTTTGAAAGGAGCGGACTTAATGGACCACCTTGTGGTGTCCCTTTTTCTGTACTTGAAACCACTCCATGAATCATGACACCCGACTGCAGGTATTTGCGGATTAATTTCAATAACGGTTTATCGTGGATTCTTTTCGCCAATGTGCTCATGAGTCTGTCGTGGTTGACCTGATCAAAGAACTTTTCTAAATCAATGTCTACAACCCATCGGTATCCCTCTTTGATATATCCTTGTGCTTTCCTCACTGCATCATGGGCGCTTCGATTTGGGCGAAAGCCATAGCTATGTTCAGAAAACATGGGGTCATATATCTTCGACAATACTTGGGCAATTGCCTGTTGAATCAAACGGTCTGTCACGGTTGGGATACCTAGTAACCGAACACCGCCATCAGGTTTCGGGATTTCGACTCTTCGGACAGGCATCGGTTCATAGGTACCTTTGAGAATCGCCTCTTTGATGGACTGCCAGTTTTCGACGATATGCGTTCGTAGGTTTTGTACGGGCATCTGATCTACTCCATGACTTCCCTTATTTTGTTCTACTCGTTTCAATGCGAGAAGCATATTCTCCCGTGACAGGATTTGATTCAAAATCATCGTTCTTCTTCCTTCCGTAAATAGCTGATCTTCTTATGCCAGTCGTCACTCCACCCTCCAACAGATCCCCCACGGAATTCACCGTTTCCTTTCTCTTGGGAGGTACCATGTTTTCTGTGTTCATCATGACGAACTGAATGCCAAGGGCTATTTTCTCTTGATTGTTCAGTCCTTCCGAATCGTTCTAGACCGATTCGTACTATGACCTCTGCTGACTTCTGATGGTTCAGCTACCTATCACTAAGTAGGTTATGAAGCGTACTTCACGTATCCATCAGACCTCCTCGGGTAAGAGTGCAATCTTTCCTTCCATCTATCTGCTTCATTTACTCTGTATCACCTTCGGCAGAAAGGACTTTGTTTTGTCATGCAAACTCATCCAATGATACCTAGCCTTGTATGAAGTTCGTGTTCCTCAGACCGGAAGTTTGCCGCTCGCTTCCTTCAGATTCCGCGTCACCACGGACACCCTTGCGTTAAGCTAACTGCTACTTCTGCCTTCGCAGTTCGGGACTTTCACCCTAGAGATTGCACCCATGCCGAGCGCACA
>NZ_RXXX01000088.1:0-2056 GCF_011006755.1 Anoxybacillus sp. MB8 | reverse complement strand
GAGGGTACTTTCAACTCGATCGGTTCCATGTGGCGAGAGAGATTCGTCAATTGTTCCGAGGTCATGCAAGATATCGGGTGATTCGAAAGAAATTCGCATCATGGGATGAAGAGGGTGTGTTGCGAGAACTCACAAGTGCCATCGGTACGCTAGAACATGAGGAGAAGGAAAAGCAACTCGAGGCGCTTGTTCGTCGAATCGAGGAGATGCCAGGATGTTTGCGTGACTATCGCATATGGCTGAAGGAAAAAGGGATCGACACGACAAACATGAGAGCGATGGGGAGTGCGGAAGGAACGATGCATGTGTTTGCGAAACGAAGTAAAAACGGTCGAAGTTGGAAAGATGCAGGGATTGAAGCAATGTTGCGAGCGATCGCCGCGATAAAAGATACGTTACTCATTCGGACACGCCGTGGGGTGATGTATGGCGTGGAAGAACGAGAAGAAACGAAACGAGAAACGATCGTGAAAAAGGCAATGAAACGCGTCTCATCTCGAATGAAGGAAGTGATTCGGGACAACATTCCGTATTTCCGTCAGTCTTCAGGAACACCGATTTACGAGGTATTACAAGCATTGAAAGGTTTTTAAAAACACAGATATAGGCACATACCTACAGGATAAGAGAGGATAAAAGCGCTTACATGAAACAAGCCTATAAAACCATATATAACCAATAAAATCGGTCGAGAAAAAAATCTCCCACAAAGTCTTGACTCAAACTAAACCAAGAAATTAGGAGCGGGCACTTGTCTTTTATGAAATAATATTGTATAGAATCCCCCAACTGCGTAAAATGCAGCTGGGGGTGTTTTATTGGCGAACAGTGCCTGGCACTGTTCGATAATATTTTGTGTCTAGATCATCAACAATCAATGCAACATGTTGTTTAAACCAAAAAGGCGTCCCCATAGGAGAACGCCTTAACAAACGATTTTATTTGTTTAATAACTTAATAAATTCACGCATAAACGCTGGTAAATCTGGCCATGCATGAGCGGATACGAAATTGTTATCAACATGAGTTGGCTCAGATACATAGTTGGCACCAATTGCTTCTACACCTGGCTTGCAGGCAATGTATGCAGTCATGCTGCGTCCTTTCACGACATCAGGAATGGTTTCTAACACGAGCGAAGCATGGCAAATCGCCGCAACTGGTTTGTTCGCTTCAAAGAAATGGCGTACGATTTTTGGCAAGTTTTCATCGAGGCGGATGTATTCTGGCGCACGTCCTCCCGGAATAATGAGCGCATCGTACTGTGTCGGATCGATTTCTGCAAACGATGCATGCGCATCAATGAGATAGCCTGGCTTTTCTATATACATCCAAATTGACATTTTAACCTCTGGTTTACACAGCACACCCAATGCGGCGTAACACCTCATCTGGATGCTGTAAGACATGTTGTTCAAACCGAGTAATCGACTGGGCGATGTCTTTTTGATCTTTATGCAAGATGTTGGCGATGACTTCGTCTTTCAGCCACTTCCACAACCGTTCAATCGGATTCAAATGAGGCGAATACGGCGGGAGAAAAATAAAATGAAAGGCATCGCCTTCTTCGCTTTGAAGGAAGGCTCGAACCATGTTGGCATGATGAATACGCGCATTGTCCAACACAAGCACGATGAATCGGTCGGAATATTTCTCTTTTAACAGGCGCAAAAAGTCGAGGAACGTTTCGGCGTTGGCGGATGATGCGCGATGAAACACGACATCACCTTGTTGCACGTCGACGGCACCAAAAATGGATACGTGGGCGTGATGACCGTAGCTTGGCACTTGTTTTTGATTCCCTACTTCTGCCCATGTCGTACGAAGCGCTTGATAGGCGCGAACATGCGTCTCATCGACATGAAGCAGAACGATTTCTTCCGTGATTAGTTTTTTTTTATAAACTCAAGTTCTTTTTCAAACGCCGCTTGAAGTACAGGATCGCCTTTGACGAGCTTATAGGTCGGACGTGTCCATGACAAGCGAAGACGATGCAACAACTTCCGAATGCCTTCCCGTGACATCGAAACACCATAGGTTTGTTGGATGTAGGACT
>NZ_RXXX01000087.1:0-2199 GCF_011006755.1 Anoxybacillus sp. MB8 | reverse complement strand
ACCATACAGGAAAATTCGCATTTTTTGTACCCTCTAATTTCTCTATGCACACCGATCTTAAATCATCAAGTACAACTTGTGGTGAAGAGCCAAAAAACAATCTTTTTTACATTTTATAGATTTTGTTATTATTTCATAGATTCATAATCAAGTAGAAATAAAAGACGTCCAATTGAACGTCTTTTTTTACTTCAAATTCCAAAATACGTGACAAAAGGAAGTCCTATGGTATAATGTCATAGGAAGGAGTGGTTACGTTGTTTAAAAAAATCGTTGGATATGCACTTGTTGCACTCATGATCTTTTCAACTATGCCAACATCTAGTGAAGCAACAAGTATTCGGCCTATGCATATCCCCATTAAAACAAACGGAATAGTCATACAAACGGATGCTTCACCGATTATGGTGAATAATCGCGTTCTTGTGCCATTTCGAGCGATTTCTCAATCCATGGGGGCAAATGTACATTGGGATGAACAACAAAAGCAAGTCATCGTTCAAAAAGATGGGAAAACAATATCCATCCGTTTGCAGTCGCAAGTCGCCTTCATTAACGAGCAAACAGTCACTCTTGATGTTCCACCTATTGTTTATAAAGGGAGAGTATTTGTTCCTATTCGCTTTATTTCTGAATCCCTCGGCGGCAAGGTGGAATGGACAGGGAGAGAAGTAAACATTTCGTTTTCTGCACTCGTTCCTTTGTCGGACGGGGCTTTTGTCAATGGTGCACCGCTTACAACTCCACTGATGACAAACGGTCAATACCGATATGTGTCGATCAAATCACTCGTTACGGCACTGGATGCCAATGTGGAATGGAGTGAAGATCACGAAAGTTTGACCATTCATACAACGCGAGGACGTATCGTATTGTATGAAAATAGTAAAGAAGCGGAAGTCGATGGACAACCTGTTACATTACAACTGGAGCCTATTCGTTTAGGAGATGAATGGTACATATCTCTTTCGGCAATTACCATGCTATTCGGAGGGCAATTTACCATAAATTCAGCAAAGGAAATACACATTTCCATTCCACGTACAACATTCCGAAGTACAGTATTGCCAAAACAGTCCTACTCCATTGCACGTCCAAACCTCGTGAAAGAAATAAACGTTGTTGATAAGCGGCGATTGTTAGTCAGTGACAATCCAGAGATGTTGGCCATCTCAACGATTCCAAATAAATCCGGAACACTGAGTGCGGATTATGTGCAAAGTGTTGAAACAGAAGTCGATCATCGTGTTTTTGGTTGGCATATTAATTTATTTGATGAAAAAGTGAATGTAGCCATTGTAATTGAAAATTTATCATCTACTACAGAACTTGAAGTAATCAATCGAAAAGGGACGTATCGCATCAGCCCAAATAGCTGGGGACATTATGATGTCGGACTACCAATTGCAGAAACGATGTTGCGCAACGCACTTACGGTGTCGTCACCGGTAGTTATTCGACCACAAAGTCAACGTATACTACATATGTTCGACGTTCCAACACAACAGCTCATCGGTTTTTTATATGACTTTACAGTCGCGAAACGAAGTGGAGAAGAGCTTTCTTATCGTATTCGTACAGTCGTCACGTCTGGGCTGTTGTCTCCAATCACAGTAGATCCGACCCCCGTTCCACTTGATTCATATGCTACACATGCACGAGGAGTATGGGAAGGGGCAACGATTGAAACGACATTACCAACGTATACAGTGGGGAGTGAACCTATTTCCTACAATATTTCAAATGGGAAAACGGATCATTATATGTCTGTTCAGCGGGCGTTAAGTCCTACAAACATGACTATTCACAATCCAGGACATTATGGAGCTGTCTATCGTGTTCATATCCCTGTAACACGTAGTGCAAATTCCACACAAATGATTCGGCTACGGTTTAGCGGGCGAGGGGGTGCCTACTGTGGAGCCATGCGTATAAATGGATCCACATATGTCATTCCTCCACTTGAGCCAGTGACACAATCCGCATATATTGACTACTATATGTGGGGGCAACAAGACGTCATTACGCTCGAATTTATGCATGCTGGAGGATCAGCTTTACCATTAGGAATCGAAATTTCATCTATACAATAAAAGAGGATGAGCAACTAAAGTGGCACCCATGTCAAGGACACTATAAAAAAAGAGATTAAGCAGCTAGAAGATGATTCCTATATTGAATAGGGGTCATCTTTTTTAA
>NZ_RXXX01000086.1:0-2384 GCF_011006755.1 Anoxybacillus sp. MB8 | reverse complement strand
TGTTTTTGTCAATAATAAATTGAGCCAGAGCGATCACTTCAAAAGTGAGCCACTTTTAGAATCAGAGTTCCCATAAATGGGAGAGGGTGGGTGTTTGGATGACTTGCCCCTAGGGGCAAGTCATCCAAACACTTCGCGCATCTGGCTACCACTCCCCATTTTCCCTCTGTTTCATACTTTGACGGAATCGATAAGATTCTCCGTTTAGAAGAAGAATGTGCGAACGGTGAGTGAGCCGATCAAGCAACGCTGCTGTCATCTTTTCATCCCCAAAAATGTTCGTCCATTCTACAAATTCAAGATTTGTTGTAATGATGACACTTGCACGTTCATAGCGATTGGAAAAGAACTGAAATAATAGCTCTGCTCCTGTTTTGGAAAAGGGGATATATCCCAGTTCATCTACGATGATCACATCATATTTGAGCCACTTCTTCTCAAACGCACCAAGTTTGTGCTCTTCTTTAGCAATAAGCAACTCTTCCACTAACTCGGAAGCAGTAATGAATTTTGTTTTGTAGCCATTTTGGATCATGGCGATTCCAAGCCCAATCGCCAAATGGGTTTTCCCTGTGCCACTATTCCCTAGAAAAATAATATTCTCTTTTCTCTCTGCAAACTCACCTTTTGCGAGTGTGAGAAATCGATTTCGATTTAAGCTCGGCATGAAAGTAAAATCATAGGTGTCTAAAGTTTTGTGGATGGGAAAGGCAGCTTGTTTGAGCCTTCGCTGTCTTTGATTTTCCTCTCTTGCCTGCACTTCTGCTTCTAATAGTGCCAATAAGTAGTCTTCATACCGTAGATTTCTTTCTTCTGCCTCTCTTGCGAGAGAGCGATATTGTTTCGCAATTGTAGGCATTCTCAATTGCTTCGTGATATGGTCTAAAAGGATTTCTGTTGTCATTTCATCTGACCTCCCGTTAATTGTCCGTATTGAGCTACGTTTGCCTTTTGAATTTTATAGTCTAGTAGATTTACAGGCGTTTTCTCCTTAGATAGATCTTGGACCTGCAAGTAGTTATTCGTCAGTCTTTGAATGATTTCATGGACGACTTCGTACCGATAGACCTGCGCTTGTTCAGCTTCTCGTAATGCTTGTGTCAATTTTTCCATCCCGATTTCTCGATGAAGGAGAAGGAGTCGGATAAATTTACGGTCGCCCGCGGCTCCTTCTTGTTCCCTCATTTTTCGATGAAAACGCCTAAATACATCCGGAAGGTCAGATGATTGAAATGCATGGGCGTCCCGAATCGCTCGCGGTTTTTTTAATAATGCCTCCAGATAATGATCTAGATTGGTGATCATCTGGTTTCGTTCGTAAGAACGAGGATGTTCAGCGATCACTTGATTTTGAGCCACAACGATCACATGATCGACAAACATTTTTGCCCATACAGCTTGACCTACATAACTACAAGGGACAGAATACTGATTGGTCTCCACTGTAATTAAAGAGGTCTTATTCACCTGACAAGAGACCAACCGGCAAGCTTCAAACTTCTTTTCAGGGAGTGGGTGTAGATACTCCTTTTCTTTCGCCCACATTTGCGCAACCGTTTCTTTAGTGAACGGAACGGTTTTTTCTTCCGCCTCTCTCAAACACCAGTCCAATAGATAAGCGTTTAATTCCTCCAGCGATTGTACGTCCGGAAGCGGAACGAAGGCGTTTCTTCTTACGTATCCGACCGTCCCTTCCACTCGTCCTTTTTCATTCCCGGAACGAATATTACAAAACTCTGCCTTAAACAAATAGTGGGCTTGTAAGGCTAGAAAAGCATCCTGTTCGAGACGATCTCTCCCTTGGAGTATTTTTACTACAGCCGTTTTTAAATTATCAAATACCCCTTCGGTAGGTACTCCTCCAAAGAATTCAAACGCATGGACAAAGCCATCTAAGAAAGCCTCCTGTTTCTCATGCAGGTATGCTCGTACAAATCGCATTCGACTTGCCGAAAGTTGCATACAAAAGAGGTAAATCCGTTGTGTTCGACCCTGTAGAATAATATCCGCCTCTCCCCAGTCGAATTGGAATTGGTGGCCGAGTTGAAAATCAAGGGGAATAAAGACTTCCTGTAGCTTTTTCTTACGTTTGGCTACAACCTTACGGATGTTGGACTCAGATCCTTTGAAATTGTACTCATCGACCAATCTTCGATAAATTCTGGCAGCGGTATGGCGTTGTTTTCCCCAACGTTTTAGATCGTCTTCGAGCCATTGATCAATAATGGGTAAGACTCGCTTTGTTTCATCGGAATACTCCTTTCCATGATAGTTTTTCTGCCGATGAATGGCGGTTGGAGCCTCATTCTGTTTTAGATATTTGCTTACGGTATTTCTTGAAATCCCTAATTTTTGAGCAATTTGTCGTTGGGATAGCCCTTCTA
>NZ_RXXX01000085.1:0-2454 GCF_011006755.1 Anoxybacillus sp. MB8 | reverse complement strand
ATGAGCCACGAAACGATTCGTCAGTTGATTGTCGAGGCTGAAGTCGTTGGACACCGCAAGATGGAGAAAAAAGGTCGGGTATTTTTCATTGAGGCAGACGGACTATACGTCAAACGCCAACGAAGCCGCATGAAAGGGAAAGAAGAGAAAATTGTGACGATTCACCAAGGATGGGAGAAAAACGGCAAACGAGTTTCTTTGGTGAACCGACGCTACTATGTTCATCAAACGAATGAGCCAATCTGGGAAGCCGTCGAGAGCTTCTTAGTGAAAGAATATGGGTATGATCCACTAGAAGATTGGGTCGTCATCAATGGAGATGGTGCGCCGTGGATTACGGCTTGTCGTGAATATTTCGGAGATAGAGGGTACTTTCAACTCGATCGGTTCCATGTGGCGAGAGAGATTCGTCAATTGTTCCGAGGTCATGCAAGATATCGGGTGATTCGAAAGAAATTAGCATCATGGGATGAAGAAGGCGTGTTACGAGAACTCACAAGTGCCATCGGTACGCTAGAACATGAGGAGAAGGAAAAGCAACTCGAGGCGTTTGTTCGACGGATCGGGGAGATGCCAGGATGTTTGCGTGACTATCGCGTATGGTTGAAGGAAAAAGGGATCGACACGACAAACATGAGGGCGATGGGGAGTGCGGAAGGAACGATGCATGTGTTTGCGAAACGAAGTAAAAACGGTCGAAGTTGGAAAGATGCAGGGATTGAAGCGATGTTGCGAGCAATCGTCGCAATAAAAGATACGTTACTCATTCGGACACGCCGTGGGGTGATGTATGGCGTGGAAGAACGAGAAGAAACGAAACGAGAAACGATCGTGAAAAAGGCACTGAAGCGCGTGCAAACGCAAATGACAGAAGTGGTACGAGATAACATCCCATACCTTCGCCAATCTTCAGGGACACCGATTTACGAGGCATTGCAAGCATTGAAAGGTTTTTAAAACGAGAGAAAACGCACATACCTACAGGATGAGAGTAAGTAAAAGCGCTTACATATAACGATTTTATAAAACCATATATAACCAAAAAAATCGGTCGAGAAAAAAATCTCCCACAAAGTCTTGACTCAAACATGACTGTTCAATGTCTTTCAATGTGACTCCATCTGTGATATAATACTGCATGGGCTCCATTCCTTTCTTTGGTTGTTTTTTCGCACTTACTACCTTACCAGGAGGAGAGCCCGTTTTTCATCTATTTTGCTTACATATCCAGTAGGTTCCTGATTATACTGAATTAGGAACCTGTATTTTTTCTCCCACAAACATTTTACTCATACACCAGAAACTCAAATTGATTCTAAACAAGAATTAGTGCAACAAATTAAGGCAATCAACAGCAATCCGAATCAAATTCAAAACGAAGATGTTTATCAAGATTTAGTTAACAAAACAGATCCAACCGTCCTTGAAAGTTATGTAAATGACTTAAATGAAGAAATTATAAATGCAATAAATGAAGCGACGGAAAGTGTTACAATAGATACTAATGCGGAAACAACTTTTTCGAAGAAAATAGAGTTACCAGATAACGGATACGTAATTGTGGAACAATCTATAAATATTGAAGATGAACCATCAGATGTAGTTCCGCTAGCTGCTGATTATTTTTATTTTTATAATACTAGTACATTTTATAGTGCAACAGTTTACATTCGCCATGTACTTTACCCTGACACAAAATTAGTTCTAAAAACTGGTTTTAAAGTTACTACAAAAGGTTTGACTGCAACATATGCTTCTGTTGCAGGAACATCTGCTTGGTTCCCAAATACTGTTGATGGATCAGCACAAATAACAGACAGTACAGCATATAAAGAGGGCTATGATATTAATGCACAAGGTGATTATAAATATGCAGCTATTGGAATTGGTGGATCAGGTGTTTTTAATTCCTACCATACCATTGTAAGTTCTATAAAACTTATAGATCTAAAATCAAATGGAGCGACAGTTAGAGTTTCTTTCCAACATCTCTATCAAAGGCGGAGGGTATCCATGGCTGAAACGACAACTTATTCATCTTTTATAACTGACTGGTTACCTATAACAATTGTTTCGGTAACTGTAGCCATTATCGTTTTAGTTGGTATTCTTGTATTTAGAGTATTAAAACAGAAATAGCTATACTGTAATTATAAACAAGTAAATTCATTAACACAGGAGACATATCCCAGATTCCATTGAAGCTCGTTACGAAGCAAATCGAGCTTCAACTGGTGTTATAAAAAAACAGCTACATGTTTCCTAAGAGGTGCCTTATATAACAAGTGAAGCCTTGGAACTCCGACCCAAGGCTTCATTACTTTCAGAAGCTAGGACTGTGACGAATGTTGCTGTTTTCTTAACTCACATTTCGCACCCTCTCGACAAAAATCGGGAGGATTTTTTTATCTTCCTGTCGAATAAAACCTTGGAATACAAGGAAAGCAAAGGAGT
>NZ_RXXX01000084.1:0-2665 GCF_011006755.1 Anoxybacillus sp. MB8 | reverse complement strand
TGGTCAAGGGCGAATCCGATTCCACCATCCCCTTTATTTCCCTTCAAAAGGTAGCCCGTGATGACTTTTCATAGATTTTTTGACGCTACCTCTGTCCAAATCGCTAAGTCGTCTATTTTTCGTTGCATCGCATCGACATCTTCAACTAACCACGTGATATGTCCCATTTTCCGCTTCGGCTTTGCCTCTTTTTTTCCGTAAAAATGAACATGAGCATCACGAAATTGAGTGATATTTCGGATGACTGCATCGACATGTTCACCTAAAATATTGACCATCATTGTAGGTTTTAATAAATCGGTACTGCCAAGCGGCCAATCACAAATGGCACGAATATGTTGCTGAAATTGTGATGTGATACAACCGTTTATTGTATAATGACCTGAGTTGTGTGGTCTAGGGGCAAGCTCATTAATATACAATTGTCCGTCTTCTGTCAAAAACATTTCAATCGCTAACGTACCTACTAGTTGAAACGCTTCGGCTAACTGTTTCGCATATGTTTTTGCCTGTTCCATGATTGGTTGACTGACTCGAGCTGGGGCAATTGTTTCATGCAAAATGTTCTCGCGATGAATGTTTTCTACGACAGGAAACAGCGCCATTTCACCAGAGACACTACGCACAACGATGATGGATAGCTCTTTTACAAACGGTACCCATGCTTCCAATACACACTCACCATAAGCTAAAAGCGAACGCGCCACATGTATATCATCTAAACAACGAATGACGACTTGCCCTTTTCCATCATATCCCCCACGGCACGTTTTTAACACCGCTGGAATACCAATCTCTCGAATCGCTCGTTCTAATTCCTCTTCTTTTAGCACAAGACGATGAGGAGCAACAGGCAAATCTGCAGACTGAATAGCCCGTTTTTCTTTCCAACGATGTTGCGTAATAGCAAGCAGCTCGCTTCCTTGAGGCATATACGCCTTCTCTACTAATCGATTCAACGCATCCACATCAATATTTTCAAATTCATATGTTATGACATCACTCACTTCGGCCAACTGACGTAACGCTTCCTCATCGCTATACGAAGCAACAATTTCAATATCCGCCACTTGCGCACATGGAGATTGAGGAGTCGGATCGAGTACCGCTACAAAAAATCCCATCTCTTTTGCAGCGATCGCCATCATTCTTCCTAGCTGACCCCCGCCAATGATGCCAATCGTTTGCCCCGGAACAATCGTTTTATTCAAGTTGATCACTACTTTCCATCACTTGTTTTCGAATTGCCTCGCGCCGTGCACGTAACGCTTCCATATACGTTGGTTCATACGTTCCGATTATCGATGCAGCAAGCAGCGCGGCATTCATAGCCCCTGCTTTTCCGATCGCTACGGTCGCAACTGGCACCCCGCCTGGCATTTGAACAATAGATAACAACGAATCTAAGCCGTTCAACGTCTTAGACATAATTGGAACACCGATGACAGGTAATGTTGTTTTGGCTGCTACCATTCCAGGCAAATGAGCGGCTCCACCAGCTCCAGCGATAATGACTTTAATGCCACGCTCTTCAGCTGTTTCAGCATACGTAAACATAAAGTCCGGTGTACGGTGAGCTGAAACAACTTTTTTTTCAAACGGAATATGCAATTCTTCTAATATATCACATGCATGACGCATCGTTTCCCAATCTGATTGACTTCCCATAATGACAGCTACAAGTGGCTGCATCCGTACTCACCTCTTTTTATAATCAGAAAAAAATCCAGAACAACGCCCCTCGACCATAAGGGAAAGCATCGTTCTGGACATATTTCGCCCCTAGGGAGAAAAAAGCCAATAAGATCCTTTCCCTCATAGTCCAATAATTTACGGTTATTGGGTAGAGACTTTTGGGCCATATTCCCAAAATTATATGAGGGTTTAGTCATGTATTCACTTACTTTCATCTTACCAGTCATTTTTCAATCATGTCAACATAAAATCGAACATTTTATTAATTAAAATAATTAATGTTCGGTTTTTGATTAAAATCACCATTTTACCTTTTCATCGTATAATGAAAAGAAAAAGAAAGAGGGGGGAAACAATGGACTGGACGAAACAATGGGAAGCGTTTTTTTCTAACCCATTTTGGGGATCATCAAATGCTTTTTCTTCCCATTTTCCAGGAGTCAACATATACCGTCGTGAAAATGAGCTACTCATCGTTGCAGCTATCCCAGGTTTAGAACATGTACATGATGCAGAAGTATATGTTCACTATAATACGTTGGAAATAAAAGCAAATGTTCAATTACACTTCGAAGGATTTGAATTAATTGAGGAAGGAATAACACAAGGTCCATTTGAGCGAGTGATACAGCTTCCTTTTCCTGTAGGTGAGAAAGTAGAAGCTGTGTACGAGAATGGGTTGCTTTTTATTCAGTTACATCGCCTTATTCCGGATCATATAAAGAGAAAAGTAGAAATTAAATAAAAAATGAGCTAACCGATATTGGTTAGCTCTTCACTATGGGGGAGAGGATTGTAAAAGCGTTAAACGCAAATACATGGACAAAAAAAGTTAGAGAACAAAATCGATATGCTCTCTAACTTGCTATGTCCGCCCGGCAACGTCCTACTCTCGCAGGCGGTGTCCCGCCAACTACCATCGGCGCTGGAGAGCTTAACTTCCGTGTTCGGGATGGGAACGGGTGTGACC
>NZ_RXXX01000083.1:0-2718 GCF_011006755.1 Anoxybacillus sp. MB8 | reverse complement strand
ATCGTCCGCTCGACTTGCATGTATTAGGCACGCCGCCAGCGTTCGTCCTGAGCCAGGATCAAACTCTCCATAGAAAAGTTATCCTTAGCTTCTGTACGCTTTTCGCTTCGTTCAGTTTTCAAGGAACATCTTGTCGTTTTTTGCGACTTTTTTAATTTAACACATCGTCTTTTTAGTGTCAAGAACGATTTTTTATTTTCTATCATCGCATCACAACAGCGACGATTTAAAATATATCATGTTCTTTTTTGAAATGCAACTATTTTTTTATTGTTTTTTATATGTTTTCCGAACATATACGCTCCAATCCCAATGATGATAAAAAATGAGCCTATTCCTTGCGACAAATAAACTTGTTCATCCAACCATATATAAGCTAGTATAATTGCTCCAATCGGTTCAAATAAAATAGCCATGGATACCATTGCTGCATTTACCCATTTCATCGCCCAATTAAAAAGAGAATGCCCGAATAATGTCGGGATAACCGCCAGCAAAATGAAGCACCACCAGTCATTCGCATTATACGACAAAAATGAATAACGAAACAACGATACATATACACTTAATACGAGTGACGCAATGCCATAGACAATATACGTATATGTAATTAGAGAAAATTGCTTTCGTAAATGTTGACCGACTAACCAATAGCCCGTGACCATAGCACACGCAATCAATGCAAGCATATCTCCATAAAGTGCTTTGCCACTTACGCGAAAATCCCCCCAACTAATAATGACGCTACCTAAAATTGCAAGTAGCGCACTTACCCATTCACTCATCGTCATCTTTTCCTTGAAAAAGAAAAATCCACCAACAAAAGCGAATATCGGCTGCAACGTAACTAAAACGACGGAGCTTGCAACGGATGTGTAACGAAGCGATTCAAACCAAAGAATAAAATGAAACGCAAGCAATGTTCCAGACAACACCGCAAAAGCCCAATCTTTTTTATTCATCTGTTTCGTTTCGCGTATATGTTTTACAATAAACAACGGAGTCATGAAAACAACTGCGAAAAAGAGGCGATAAAATGCGATAACAGCTGACGGAGCATCTGTAAATTTGACAAAAATCGCTGAAGTGGAAATAGAAAGTGCTCCAATAATTAGTGCTATATATGCCTTCATGTTCGTCATCCTTTCGAATATACTTAATTACGAAGAAAAGGAGGAATGTCTCATGGACGCTCATGTACTTATGAAACTCGGAATCTCTGCTGTCCTCGGGCTCGTTATCGGTCTAGAACGAGAATTAAAACGAAAACCTGTTGGTCTTAAAACTTGCCTCGTTATTTCGATTGTAAGTTGTTTGTTAACAATCGTTTCAATTGAATCAGCATACACATTTCCAAAAAGCGATCATATAAATATGGATCCACTTCGCCTCGCTGCTCAAATTGTATCAGGTATCGGCTTTCTCGGCGCAGGTGTTATTCTTCGTCGCGGAAACGATAGCATTTCTGGTTTAACAACTGCCGCGCTCATTTGGGGAGCTGCAGGTGTCGGAATCGCTGTAGGGGCAAACTTTTATATCGAAGCGATATTGTGCGTCATCTTCCTTATCGCTAGCGTCGAACTTATTCCGCTTATAACAACCGTTTTCGGTCCGAAACAACTAAGAGAAAAAGAGCTTTCCGTTAAACTCACTGTGCTAGATGCAACAAAAATTTCTGAAGTCATCGGTACGATTAAACAAAAAAATATTCGCATTAAAACGGTGCGCATAAAAGACTTAGATAACGGAAATCACTTTGTTGAATTAAAAGTATCTGTCGATCAAAAACGCGCAACAACAGATGTATACGAGTTTATTCATCAAATTCCTTCTGTTCGCGGCGTCGATATCGAAAATATTTAACTTGAAAATGATTCTCATTTATATTAGTATATATGATGAAAATTTCCTTCAAAACAAAAAGGTGGAGAACGACATGTCCTCTATTATAAAAAATATGGAACTTTGTTTTCTTATGCGCCAGCTCTCAAAAAAGGACGAGCTAACTTTCCTTCATTCATATCGAGTGACGAAAATCGCTTTATCTTTTGCTTCGTTTTTGAAACTCAATGATGAAGAAAAGCGAGAACTTCAACTTGGAGCACTCATTCACGATATCGGCAAATTACACATTCCTGTTCATATTTTAACAAAAAGAGGAAAGTTATCTGAAGAAGAATTTGCTCAAATGAAAAAACATCCACTATTTGGTATACAAATATTACAACATTACCATGTTTCATCTGAAATTTCTCATATTGTTTTATACCACCATGAACGATGGGATGGCAATGGATATCCATATAACCAAAAAGGAGAGGCCATCCCTTTTCTCGCCCGTCTTGTGGCGTTAGCTGATTCACTTGAAGCAATGACAGGCATTCGGCCATATCGCGCATCACTTACATGGGAAGAAGCTTATGAAGAAATCAAAAGAGGAGCAGGGACACAATTCGATCCACAACTAACATCTTCCTTTTTAGAGTGGATGGAAAACGATGAGATTCCGATTGAACAAAATAGTGAAACCATTATGCAAACCATCCCGATGATCTCTTAGTATGAGTAAAATGTTTGTGGGAGAAAAAAAGACAGGTTCCTGATTTGGTATAATAAGGAACCTGTCAGATATGTAAGCAAAATAGATGAAAAACGGGCTCTCCTCCTGGTAAGGTAGTAAGTGCGAAAAAAATACAACCAAAGAAAGGAGTGGAGCCC
>NZ_RXXX01000082.1:0-2824 GCF_011006755.1 Anoxybacillus sp. MB8 | reverse complement strand
CCCCCTACCCCCCCTGATCTTTTCAGTCTTTACATCCCACTACGTTCAGATAAAACATGTATTGATAATCCTCTTCATCGTCATGATTATTGTACTTTACATCCCACTACGTTCAGATAAAACTGGTAAATCGCTTTTAGCAAGAAATAAAAACAATTTATTCTTTACATCCCACTACGTTCAGATAAAACTGTGTTCATATTTCTTCTTGAGTATCTGTATCTTTTCCCTTTACATCCCACTACGTTCAGATAAAACTCCAACGACATTGTTTTCGGATTGTAAAAAATATATGCTTTACATCCCACTACGTTCAGATAAAACTATCACGACTTCACATATTGTGTACACGATGTCATCTTTACATCCCACTACGTTCAGATAAAACTGTAAGTGTTCTAACCATCCAATGAATGTGTAATCTGACTTTACATCCCACTACGTTCAGATAAAACTTTATTTTTTCATTTACCAAATCCAATGCTTCGTACTTTACATCCCACTACGTTCAGATAAAACTGAGTCCCAAACGAAAAAAAGAAAAAAAGAAAACCACTTTACATCCCACTACGTTCAGATAAAACTTGAAGCCCTAAAAGAAGCTGACGCTATCGGAGACGCTTTACATCCCACTACGTTCAGATAAAACGGATTGAAACACGTTAAAAAACCATCACTCCCACACATCTTTACATCCCACTACGTTCAGATAAAACTTTTTAAATCCAGTCCAAACAATGATGAATTTTAAAAAACTTTACATCCCACTACGTTCAGATAAAACTCGATCTCGATGCGCTTTCATATGATGTTCCTTGCATAGCTTTACATCCCACTACGTTCAGATAAAACTATCCTCCTCCTTTTATCTCTAACAATGTTCTTTTTACACTTTACATCCCACTACGTTCAGATAAAACAAGTAAGAACCATTATTGAAAACGGGGAAGTTTTGTTTGTCTTTACATCCCACTACGTTCAGATAAAACGCAGAAAATCAAAAAAGCGACGTTCAAGCACATTGCTTTACATCCCACTACGTTCAGATAAAACAGATCGGCTGGCGAAAAAAATTCTTGCGCTTCAAGCTTTACATCCCACTACGTTCAGATAAAACCATCCCAGACGAGCACATCCGCATGAGTCGCACTATGCCTTTACATCCCACTACGTTCAGATAAAACTTTATAAAAGCATCCTATTTGGGGTGCTTTTTTATTCTTTACATCCCACTACGTTCAGATAAAACACAGCACAGTCCGACAACGTGCGATGATGAGAGCGAGATCTTTACATCCCACTACGTTCAGATAAAACTCGCAATTTCCTTTACAGCAAGGAAAAACATCCGTCACACTTTACATCCCACTACGTTCAGATAAAACTTTTTAACTGCTTTATTTTCCATTTCATGTCTAAAAGGCTTTACATCCCACTACGTTCAGATAAAACTAGCAACCTTGTACTCCATTACTCGTTCATCCCGAACTTTACATCCCACTACGTTCAGATAAAACTCTTGTCATCCCTAATGAGTATAAATCGTTTAGCATACTTTACATCCCACTACGTTCAGATAAAACATTGAAATATTGGACAAGACCGCAACGCTATACCCTTTACATCCCACTACGTTCAGATAAAACTAGCATTTTGCAGTGTATGTAATGAGCCATAGAAGGCTGCTTTACATCCCACTACGTTCAGATAAAACATTAACGCCTAAACCAGTAACAGCCGAACCGTTACCTTTACATCCCACTACGTTCAGATAAAACAGTAAAACCGACATGACGAGCAACCTTTTGCCAGAGTACTTTACATCCCACTACGTTCAGATAAAACTTAAAAGTAAATTGATTATTGAAAAGTGTTTCTTTATTCTTTACATCCCACTACGTTCAGATAAAACGCGGGCTTCCTTGTTATCATGACAGGGAACAGACACACTTTACATCCCACTACGTTCAGATAAAACCCTAACGCAAATCGCAAATCCATCTTTCACGCTTTTCACTTTACATCCCACTACGTTCAGATAAAACTCGCTTCTTGGCGCGGTGATGCAAGCAGCACAGCTCTTTACATCCCACTACGTTCAGATAAAACCCCAAAAACCTATTTCTTGACCCCATATGTTAACTCTGCTTTACATCCCACTACGTTCAGATAAAACGCGAGCATATTCATTTACCAGCTCAACTACTTTTGTACTTTACATCCCACTACGTTCAGATAAAACTCTAAGCACCTCACCCCGTGATTGCAATTTTTCATCATTCTTTACATCCCACTACGTTCAGATAAAACGATATGCGTCACTGTTCCCCAGTTGGCCGTCGCGACCTTTACATCCCACTACGTTCAGATAAAACGTCAGATACGGTACGCACTTCATTTTTCGTAATATTTACTTTACATCCCACTACGTTCAGATAAAACCATTCAAAGTCACTTATCGCTTCGGTAAAGACTTTTTCCTTTACATCCCACTACGTTCAGATAAAACTTCAAGAAACACCCGTGTTAATGCTTGTTCTGTAAATATCTTTACATCCCACTACGTTCAGATAAAACGAGCAATTGCAGCAACGAGCGTAATCAAGAAGCGTCCCACTTTACATCCCACTACGTTCAGATAAAACGGATACAGATAATAAATAAAAATTTCCTTCTCCGATTAGCTTTACATCCCACTACGTTCAGATAAAACTTGGAGATCACAGAGCCGGACATGCTCGACCTTAAAAGTCTTTACATCCCACTACGTTCAGATAAAACTTGATCGGTTTCCACATGCCATCTTCAAAATCTTCCTTTACAT
>NZ_RXXX01000081.1:0-2839 GCF_011006755.1 Anoxybacillus sp. MB8 | reverse complement strand
CGCTACTTTCTCATCTTTTAACGCCTTTGCCAATACGGGCAAATCGGTTTCCGTCGGCTCTGCCATCTGTTCCAACGCTGCATATCGTTTCATCCAGTCCGGATCATCTAGCATTTGTTCAGTCACTTGAACACTTGTTCGTTTTTGTGTTTTCGCCTGCTCCCCTTGTTTAAACATGTGTACGAATCGCTCGAGCCGTTCTGGCGGATAAGCAGCAGACAACTCCTCGACAATTTCAGCGCCGATTTCTTCAAATGTTCCGTACCGAACGCCCTTTTCTACCCATTTCCGCTCCACGACAATATTCCCCGCATGTTTTTGCGCTTCTAGCACTGCATCGACAAACGGTTGTGGCAACCCCACTCGTCTCTCTTCGTGACCGTCCGTTAACTTCACTTGCATCGGCAAGCCATAAAGCATTTGCACATACACTTTCACTTCGCCAAAATGCTCATTGCGCACCGATTCATTTTCTTTAAGATCCTCCACCTGTTCGCCAAACACTTCGCGCACCTTTGTTAAAATCGGTTTCCAATCATATTTCGCATGCCGTTCCACAGCTAAAAAGTCAGCGACATGGTAAATGCCTTTCACACCTTCGATTTTCAATAATTGCTTAATGATTTCAGGAGCTTGTTCAGCCTGCGCTGGCTTATAGTTGTAGCTTGTTCCGAATGGAAGCTCTTCATCGAGCAACACTTTCATTGTATTGGGACTTGGTGTCGGTTCAATTGATCGAATCTTCATCCGCTTCTCTCCTATTCACGATAACATTCCAATATATTCATACGCCAAAAAATCAGATAACTTTATTGAAAAGGAAGAAACAAAGAAAAGCAAACATTTCGCTCAATGAAAATGTAACAAGCTTGAACCTCTCATGGCTGAAGCCACGAGATTCCTGCGCTGTCCCTTCTAACGAAGGGAGAATGAGCAGGCTAGCCCCGCAGTTCCTGCGGTTAGAAGCCGAATGGCTTCGTTTTTCAAATTGATACTTGCGTTCACATCTCGATCGTGATGTGTGCCACATGAAGGGCATTTCCATTCACGAAGGTAAAGATGTTTCACGTCTTTGTTTTTGTATCCGCAATGAGAACACAATTGGCTAGATGGAAAATTTTTTGCCACTACCACCACTTGTTTGCCGTACCATGTCGCTTTGTACATGAGCATATCTGTAAATGTTGACCATGATACGTCGACAATGGCTTTGGCTAAGTTGTAGTTTTTCATCATGTTTGACACTTGCAAATCTTCAATTCCGATGATGTCGTGGTTTTTGACAATCTCGGTCGAGAGTTTATGCAAGTAGTCATTTCGGGAATTTGTCATTTTCTCGTGTAGGCGTGCAACCTTGATTCGCTGTTTATGCCAATTCGAACTTCCCGTTTGTCGCCTAGAAAGAATACGCTGGGCTTTCGCTAATTTTTCTTCAAGCTTGCGAAGAAACTTTGGATTGGCATATGTCGTACCGTCTGAAAGGATCGCAAAATGTTTTACGCCCAAGTCAATCCCGATGGCACAATTCGTTTTAGGGAGTGGTTGCACCTCTGTTTCTACAAGAATCGACACAAAATATTTTCCGCTTGCGTTTCGTCGAATCGTCGCAGACAAGATGCGTCCTTCGACTTCCCGACTTTTCGCAACACGCACAAGCCCAAGTTTCGGGAGTTTGATTCGATTGCCGACAACGGCAATATTTCCGTTCGTGTACTTTGTTGTGTACGATTGCACCTTGTTCTTTTTTGATTTAAAACGTGGTTTGTTATTTTGTTTTTGAAAAAATCGGGTGTACGCATCGGATAAATGTTTCAGCGAGGTTTGGAGCGCAATGCTGTCCACTTCTTTTAGCCATACAAATTGTTTCTTTAGGTTGGTTAATTGAGAAGAACAAGCCTTGTATGTCAACCCTTTTCCTGTTGTTCGGTACGCACGTTCCCATTCGGCAAGGAAATGATTGAACACAAAACGAGCGCAACCGAATGTTTTGGCAATGAGGATTTCCTGTTCTTTGGTTGGATAAATACGGAATTTGTATGCTTTATGGACGAACATCGCTCTCACCTCGCTTTCTGATTTTGGATATACTGTCGTATTTGCGCTTCTGTGCGCTCGCTTTCGGTTGCGACAAAGTAAGAAGGATTCCACAGATTCCCTCCCCACAACTTCTCTTTTAGTTGGGGGAACTCTTTAAACAGCAACCTCGCACTCACACCTTTTCATGCTTTGATGATATTCGGAATAGAGTGTTGTGGAGTGCAGTCCATGAGCAAATGAACATGGTCGCCATCACTTTCCACTTGTAAAATCGTAAAACCATGTTCTTTCGCAATTTGATTTAAGATTTCTTTTAGCCTTGTATCGATATCGTCAACCAACACCTTGTGACGGTATTTCACACACCATACCATATGATATTGAATGGATTACACATATTCTCTGCCACGTTTCACTTCCGACATGTTGTTCACCTCAATGATAGGATAACATATGTCAGAGGATTTTTGGACTCATTTTAAATACAAGTATTTTAAATCAAATCATATATTGACATATGTCGAGTATGCAAACAAAAAACCAAGCCGACTCACCTCATGACTAAAGTCACGAGTGTTCTCGGCTAATTCAATAAAAATCCCGCGCTTCGTCCTCTGCACCGATTGGGATGCAAATTTGTATATGATCGAGCCGTTTGATAACAATGTTCATGCTGCTTCTCCTCTCTATCTTCTTTTCAACATTCTAAGGGTGGCTCAATATTTCCCTTCCTCTCTCTTTCTACTCTCCGTCATTTGCTTCCAAACAGATCCTTTCGCCTCTTCGCCACCTTCGATTCGTT
>NZ_RXXX01000080.1:0-3565 GCF_011006755.1 Anoxybacillus sp. MB8 | reverse complement strand
TTATATTTCTTTTTTTGTTTCATATCGGACACTTCCTCTCTTATCTTTTATGATAGAGAGTTAACTAAAAGCTGTCCATAAAACTATACTAGCACCAAAATATCCCCCCTCTTCAATTAAATACTTCAAATCACTATTACGTAATATTTACGACCGTCACTTAAGTCCTGCCAGATAAAATCATATCTGCTTGTTAATGCAATGCTATCTTTATTTTTTCCTACACCTGTTGGCTTAAAAATACAACCGTAAACAGAATATTCTTCTCTAAAAAACTTATATATACCTTCATTGTTGCGCCCTTCATAGAAAGGTCTATCTGAAACAAGAGCAACAGCAGCTGTTTTAGTAAATCCTCGGTTCTTAAGCTCCTCCATAAATTTAATATCCTTCACGAACGAATACATCTGTTCTGGATACTGACCATTTAATGGGCACTTAAGTTCAATTGCATACTTCTCTGATTTATCTTCATTAAAAATAGTAATATCTATTTCTTTTTTTATAGTTTTATTGTCTGGTGTGAAGTATGATACATTTCTTTCAAATTGAATACGATAGTCCGGAAGCTTTTCACGTAGGAATATCCCCAGCTCATGCTGGAGGCTAAACTCATTATAAATTTCAATACTCTTAGACTGAACAAACAAGAAAAAGTCATCTACTAATTGCCTTAAATTAAGCAAAGCATCCACCCCATACACCCTAATATAATTTATAGTTTTTTATTGCCCTTCATAATAGTTTTGCTATATCAGCAAACCTTCTGATACCTCTGCTGGTTAGATGACGTCTTTTCAATAGCCTTTATATTACCTTCCATTTTATTTACGTAGTTTAAAAATAAAGTCCCAAGCAGAAGTCGATCCTTTCTGGGTATTCTATTCCATACATAACCCTTGAACAGATCTTTGACAAGAAAGACTTCACCTTCATTCAAGTTTTCAGTTTCCTTAATAGCCTGTTCTAGTAACTCATTAACATCACCCATGTTGTCATCTCCTTATCAATAACAATATTAACAACATTGTTAATAAGATTATATGCCTTTTACCAATTCTAGTCAATAAGAAGAAAACCACCAATCAAGAGAATAAATATATCTCCTGAATGGTGGTCATTCATGTAGGTTATGTTTATACATCTACTTCTACACCAGATTTAAATTCAATAGTTAGTTTATCATCATAGACCGTTATTTTCTCTATAAGTCTCCTTACTATATACATGCACTTTAAAGCAATGACTTCTGTATGAACGCCTTTTTCTATGGTTATACTGCTCCTACATACCCACGTATAAAAGGAGCGGAAATGGCATGAAACGTCTGAAAATCACAAATGATCACGGTTGGACACCTCGAACACTTCGGAAACAAGAACGGAAAATCAAAGATGCCTCTCTGCGTGCTCGAGTGACTGCCGTTCGCCTCGTCATGGAAGGGTTTCTTGGCAAAGATGTCGCACAAATGGTCAATCTATGCCGCCAATCGGTTGCCCTCTACGTCGCACGCTTTAATGAAGGTGGGCTCGATCATTTACTCGATCGTCGCTTGCCACCTGGTCGCGTCCCATTTCTGACGGAAGAACAACAACAGGAGATCAGACAACTCGTGTTAACCACCACTCCTGTGGATGTCGGGTGGGGCATTTCTTCATCATGGAACACACGTATATTGCAGTCCTACATCCAACAAACCTATGGTGTTTCGATGTCACGGGAAGGCATTCGAAAGTTGTTGCATCGTCTTCACTTGTCATGGACACGTCCGACCTATAAGCTCGTCAAAGGCGATCCTGTACTTCAAGCGGCGTTTGAAAAAGAACTCGAGTTTATAAAAAAAACTAATCACGGAAGAACTCGTTCTGCTTCATGTCGATGAAACGCATGTTCGCGCCTATCAAGCGCTTCATACGACGTGGGCAGAAGTAGGGAATCAAAAACAAGTGCCAAGCTACGGTCACCACGCCCATGTTTCCATTTTTGGTGCCGTCGACGTGCAACAAGGCGATGTCGTGTTTCATCGCGCATCATCCACCAATGCCGAAACGTTCCTCGACTTTTTGCGCCTGTTAAAAGAGAAATACGCCGACCGATTCATCGTGCTTGTGTTGGACAATGCGCGTATTCATCATGCCAACATGGTGCAAGCTTTCCTTCAAAGCGAAGAAGGCGATGCCTTTCATTTTATTTTTCTCCCGCCGTATTCGCCTCATTTGAATCCGATTGAACGGTTGTGGAAGTGGCTGAAAGACGAAGTCATCGCCAACATCTTGCATAAAGATCAAAAAGACATCGCCCAGTCGATTACTCGGTTTGAACAACATGTCTTACAGCATCCAGATGAGGTGTTACGCCGCATTGGGTGTGCTGCGTAAACCAGAGGTTAAAATGTCAATTTGGATGTATATAACTCGAACACTGAGTGTTCTGTACGAAGTATCTTTACTATATTACTATCTAAACCTATTGTATTTTTAATAAACCATTTTCGAAATGCTTCAGATGAATAGAATTCTTCCAAAAACAGAAGGTCAATATGTAGCTCCCTAACCGAATAATTTAATAATATTTCCAAACTATCCCACCCCTTCAACAAATCTTTACTGAACCATTCTTGAAAATATTATTGTTTGCTACAAAACGTATTATCCTCAATTCTTAATCTCATATAATACACTTCTGGATGATTCTTATACTTGTCCAGAGCCTGGGGTTTCAAATCCAACCGTATTTTTGTCTTACTGGTTGAACAGAATTCATCAATCTTATCCACTGGAAACATAATAACGGTCATATACTTCCCTTGGTCAAAAACAACCGCTAAATAAGGCTCGATTCCAAAAACATCGCAAGCCTCCTTGGCACGTTCAATAGAATCTATTTCAATCCCCTGAGTAGGCTTTTTAGGATTTAGTGTTTTTGTTTTCACTGACACCCCTATAGTCTTGCCAGTCTTGTTGCTCTTGGCATATAAATCAATTCCCACGTAATCAATTCTTGCACACTCAAAACTATTCTTTGAAAGTAAATAGAGAACAAAGTATTCTCCAAAATCGCCAGTAATTTTGGCATGTCGCTTGCTCTTATCCATAATATTACACCTTTCAAAAAAAATATCTTAATACTAATATATATCAATCCATTTGAAATTTATTAAAAATACTCACTCTATAGATATAAAACAATTGCCATTTATTTATTTTAATATTATGTGATTTAGTGCTTTCATTTATATATGGTGTATTTCATATCATCACCATTTTTAGTATTCAATTATCTGATTCGTTGAATAACGTCGACATGCTAATCAATGGTATATGTAATGTATCAAGTAATTGCAAACGCTTCTATGTTTATTTACAATATCCACCAAGAAAGAAAAACCTGTCAAGGTTTTCATTAAAAGAAAGAACTTTTTGCAAACCTTCTATTATATACATGCACTTTAAAGCAATGACTTCTGTATGAACCCCTTTTTCTATGGTTATACTGCTCCTAAATACCCACGTATAAAAGGAGCGGAAATGGCATGAAACGTCTGAAAATCACAAATGATCACGGT
>NZ_RXXX01000007.1:0-84205 GCF_011006755.1 Anoxybacillus sp. MB8 | reverse complement strand
TGGGATTGTTTGTGTGGTTACTTACATTCTACAGGAAAAGTGCTCTTTTTTCTATGTTTTTATGGATATTATTGGTTAATCAACACACGTGCCTTATAACAATTACTGCACTTTTTTTCGTATCCATAGTTTGCAGTATTAGTTTAGCACTTAATTATTATCAATCACTGAAACCGAATACAGAAGGTATTGGAATTTCAAATGTGATCGCATATTGGCTACTAGGGGAGGATGCTTGGGCACCAGTATGGACTATTCAGTTATTCAAAAAGGCTTACTCTATTTCCTTATGGATTACACTTATTTTATTTGTTTTCCTCATAATTCTTTTATTCATGAAAAGGAAAAAAAGTGAATGAAATACATGAACTAAAATGTTATATACCAAAAATTTCTATATAAAGTAACATAAAGAATAATATAAAAAACACCTGTGAGCGACTTTTTTAAGGAAATTAAAGGCGATTATGGGTTAGGATTACACGCCCTTCAAGTTTAGTGTTAAGCGTCGTTGTGTCCATACGCAATGTTTGTGATCATGAGCTGCAGAAAAAGAATACCCACATGTTTTAGGCATGCCAAATAACCCTCTTGGAGAGGGTTATTTGGCGTTTTTAGTGTGCTCGGCATGGGTGCAATCTCTAGGGTGAAAGTCCCGAACTGCGAAGGCAGAAGTAGCAGTTAGTTTAACGCAAGGGTGTCCGTGGTGACGCGGAATCTGAAGGAAGCGGGCGGCAAACTTCCGGTCTGAGGAACACGAACTTCATATAAGGCTAGGTATCATTGGGTGAGTTTGCTAAACAAAACAAAGCCCTTTCTGCCGAAGGTGATACAGAGTAAATGAAGCAGATAGATGGAAGGAAAGATTGCACTCTTACCCGAGGAGGTCTGATGGATACGTGAAGTACGCTTCATAACCTACTTCGTGATAAGTAGCTGAACCATCAGAAGTCAGCAGAGGTCGTCGTACGAATCGGTCTAGAACGATTCGGAAGAACCGAACAATCAAGAGAAAATAGCCCTTGGCTTCAGTCCGTCATGATGAACACAGAAAACGAAGTGCCTCCCAAGAGAAAGGAAACGGTGAATCCCGTGGGGGATCTCTTGGAGGGTGGAGTGACGACTGGCATAAGAAGATCAGCTATTTACGGAAGGAAGAAGAACGATGCTCTTAAATCAAAAAAATTTCTTGCGTCACTGATCTTGATTGAACCGCCGTATACGGAACCGTACGTACGGTGGTGTGAGAGGACGGAGGTTAATCACCTCCTCCTACTCGATTGCGATCGGTCCACCGAGTTGTTCAATGCGTGGATCAACGTTTGTGAATTTTTTAAAGTTTTCACGGAACTTCGCCGCAAGTTCTTTTGCTTTTTGGTCATATGCTTCTTGATCTACCCATGTGCTTTTTGGCAGCAATACTTCGTCCGGTACACCTGGGACGTGAAGCGGAATATGCAGACCGAAAATCGGGTCTTGAACGGTTTCTACGTTGTTTAATTCGCCTTCTAACGCCGCTTTCACCATCGCGCGCGTATAAGATAGCTTCATTCGTTCACCAACACCGTATCCGCCTCCCGTCCAACCGGTGTTGACTAAAAATACTTGAACGCCGTGAGCGTCAATTTTTTGCCCGAGCATATCTGCATAGCGCGTTGCAGGAAGCGGTAAAAACGGTGATCCAAAGCATGTCGAAAACGTTGCTTCAGGTGCGGTAATTCCGCGTTCTGTTCCCGCTAACTTGCTTGTATAGCCGCTTAAGAAATGATACATCGCTTGTTCTTTCGTTAATTTGCTAATTGGAGGCAATACACCAAACGCATCAGCTGTTAAAAAGACGATCGTATGCGGATGACCTGCAATGCTCGGTTGAACGATATTATCCATTGCTTCAAGCGGATATGCTGCGCGCGTATTTTCCGTCAACGTTGCATCATCATAGTTTGGTATGCGTGTGTCTGGATCAATCATGACGTTTTCTAATACGGAACCGAAGCGAATCGCATCGAAAATTTGCGGTTCTTTTTCGCGTGATAAGTTAATGCATTTCGCATAACATCCGCCTTCAATGTTGAACACGCCGTTATTTGACCAACCGTGCTCGTCATCGCCAATTAAGCGACGGTTTGGATCGGCAGAAAGCGTTGTTTTCCCTGTACCCGATAAACCGAAAAAGAGCGCGACATCTCCTTCTTGACCTACGTTTGCTGAGCAGTGCATTGGGAAAATTCCTTGTTCTGGCAACAAAAAGTTCATCACAGAGAAAATCGATTTTTTCATTTCCCCTGCATATTCTGTTCCACCGATCAGCACGGTACGACGTTCAAATGAGATGATAATAAACGTTTCTGAACGCGTGCCGTCAACAGCTGGATCTGCTTTAAATGTCGGTGCAGAAATGACTGTAAATTGTGGTTCATGCGTTTGCAATTCTTCTGTTGTTGGACGAATGAACAATTGATGGGCAAATAAGTTATGCCAAGCAAATTCATTGACAACTTGAATTGGCAAGCGATAAGCTGGATCCGCGCCTGCAAAGCCGTTGAATACAAATATTTCTTCTTTCGTCATTAAATAATCGATCACTTTGTTGTACAGTTTATCAAATACTTCTTCAGAAATTGGTTGATTGACAGTTCCCCAATCAATTTTATGTTTCACAGATGGTTCTTCCACAATATATTTATCTTTTGGAGAACGACCTGTATATTTTCCAGTTGTTGCACAAACTGCACCTGACGAAGTGAGGACACCTTCTTTGCGAGTTAATACTTTTTCTACTAATCGCGGTACAGATAAGTTATGAAAAACCCCATCCCTTTGTAAGAGTGTTGATAATTTGTTTGTCAGTTCAATGGAATTCATTGGACAAAACCTACCTTTGTTTGATTTATCTTTATGTAAAAAGTATAACACATTTTGATAAATAGTCCATACTAATTCGTGTATTTTTCTTGAATTTATTTTCGAGACTATGACAGGAGAAAAAACGTTGACTTGCTCTGTACAGATGTGATATGATGCTGAAATGAACGGATACTCTTATCCCGAGTTGGTGGAGGGAGACAGGCCCGATGAAACCCAGCAACCGTCACATACGTGAAAAGGTGCTAACCTGTGGCAAGGGAACGCCCTTGAACGATAAGAGTGAAAGGCGCAGACAAATGCAAAAACCTTTCCTCTGAGGGAAAGGTTTTTTTCACGATAGACCATAATAAGAGGGATGAGTACCGTATCATTTGTCACTATACTGAGGAGGAATGTTTGAATGCCTAAACGTCGTCTGTTTACATCTGAATCTGTAACGGAAGGGCATCCGGATAAAATTTGTGACCAGATTTCCGATGCGATTTTAGATGCGATTTTAGCGAATGATCCGAATGCGCGTGTGGCGTGCGAAACGAGTGTAACAACAGGACTTGTGTTAGTGAGTGGAGAAATTACAACATCTACATATGTAGATATTCCGAAAATTGTTCGTGAAACAATTCGTGAAATTGGCTATACGCGCGCAAAATATGGCTTTGATGCAGATACGTGCGCAGTATTGACGTCAATTGATGAACAGTCGCCAGATATCGCGATGGGTGTTGACAAAGCGTTAGAAGCTCGCGAAGGACAAATGACAGATGAAGAAATCGAAGCGATCGGTGCAGGTGACCAAGGATTAATGTTTGGCTTCGCGTGCAACGAAACGAAAGAACTTATGCCGCTACCAATTTCTCTTGCACATAAACTTGCACGCCGTTTAGCAGAAGTGCGTAAAGAAGACATTTTACCGTACTTACGTCCAGACGGAAAAACGCAAGTGACTGTGGAGTACGATGAAAACGGCAAACCTGTACGTATCGATACGATCGTTGTTTCTACACAACATCATCCAGAAATTACACAAGATCAAATTGTGCGCAACATTAAAGAACATGTCATTAAACCTGTCGTTCCGGCAGAATTGATCGATGAAAACACAAAATATTTTATCAACCCAACAGGACGTTTCGTCATCGGTGGTCCACAAGGTGACGCAGGGTTGACAGGACGTAAAATTATCGTTGACACATACGGTGGTTATGCACGTCACGGCGGCGGGGCATTCTCAGGAAAAGATCCAACGAAAGTAGACCGCTCAGCAGCATATGCGGCACGTTACGTAGCGAAAAACATTGTTGCAGCGGGTCTTGCCGATAAATGCGAAGTGCAGTTAGCGTATGCGATCGGTGTTGCAAAACCTGTATCGATTTCAATTGATACGTTCGGCACGGGCAAAGTATCTGAAGATGTATTAATTGAAGTGGTGCGCAACAACTTTGATCTTCGCCCAGCGGGCATTATTAAAATGCTTGATCTTCGTCGCCCGATTTACAAACAGACAGCTGCTTACGGTCACTTTGGCCGCACAGATATTGATCTTCCTTGGGAACGTACAGATAAAGCAGAAGTGTTAAAACAACAAGCGTTACAGTTGGCGAAGTAAGGAAAAAAGGGAGAGTTACAAGATGTAGCTCTCCTTTCTTGTTTTTTAAGTAAGAACAGAAAATGAAGCGATGCCAACTAATGTACCGAGCATACAGCCAGCAAGCACATCAGATGGATAATGAAGTCCTAAATAAATGCGCGAAATCGCGACGCTACACGCGATGGGCAAGAGCCAAATCGTTAATGCCGGAGCGTATAGTAAAAATGGAATGATGACAGAAAATATTGCGGTTGTATGTCCGGATGGAAATGAATGATCAGTTAACGGATTTTTTGTTACTTTCGTGTTATGAAGTGAAATATACGGTCGTTTGCGTGGGTACATTTTTTTCATCATTGCGACAGGAATATGACTAAGTGCCAATGCGACCGCGCTCGCGATAGCAGCATCCTGCCATTCGTCACGTAGCAACCAAATGGCTAGCAATACGGTTGTAATCGAGCATGTCGCTCCTCCAATGTGCGTAATCGAGCGAAAATACGCGTTAAGCCACTTCCGATCAAAATAACGATTAATGCTGTAAAACAACTTGCACTCCCAATCGTACCATTTTCGCAACATAAGCAAATCCCCCTGAATTTATGATAAAATATATATGTTAAGTCAATAATAAAACAATGTAAAAATACCACGCCTATTTATTGCGTGGTTTGTTTAATTGAAGCGACTTATAATATTGTCCTTTTTCGACATATTCGCGGCGAATTCGTGCCATTTCACGCTCATCTTCTTCGGTTAATTCTCGAATTACTTTTGCGGGGCGTCCGAACGCAAGTGTGCGAGGAGGGATTTTCTTTCCTTGAGGCACAAGACTGCCGGCACCGATAAAAGCCCCTTCACCAATTTCAGCACCGTCTAAAACGATAGAACCCATACCGACGAGAGCCTCTTTTCTTACGATCGCACTATGTAAAATAACTTGATGGCCGACGGTCACATCATCTTCAATGATGAGTGGATTGTTTGGGCTTTGGTGAAGGACACAATTGTCTTGAATGTTTACACGGTTGCCGATGATCGTTGGTGCGACATCTCCACGAATGACGGTGTTAAACCAAATGCTCGTTTCCTCTCCAATGGTTACATCACCTGTAATGGTGACGTAATCGGCGATGAAAGCGGAAGACGCAATGTTTGGTGTATGTTCTTTATATGGATAAATCATTTGGCTCGTCCCTTTCGTTTCATTTTGTTATATTTAGTGTACAAATTTTTCGTCTATTCGTAAATATAAAGGAGGGATGTTTATGTGGAAATGGGAAGGAGAAAACGCAAAAGGCACAATTGTCATCGTTCACGGTGCTGCCGAACATCACGGTCGGTATAAATGGCTCATTGAAATGTTTCGTATGCACGGTTTTCATGTCGTTGCAGGGGATTTACCAGGACAAGGAACGACATCGCGTAGCCGACGAGGGCATATTGATTCATTTGACGAATATATAGAAGCGGTCGCGAGTTGGGTGCATGAAGCGAGCGTGTATGAACAGCCTATTTTTTTACTCGGTCATAGCATGGGAGGACTTGTCGTCATTCGCACATTGCAAGAAAAGCGACTACCTGTTCGCGGTGTCATTTTATCGTCCCCGTGTTTAGGGCTCGTTCATTATCCGTCGAAAGCACTTGAGGTCGCTTCACGCATTTTAAATGTCATTCATCCGAAAAAGCGATTTCCATCAGGATTAACGGTAGAGATGGCGACCCGAAATGAAGAAGTGCGAGAGATGGACAAAAACGATTCATTATATGTGACGAAAGTATCTGTTCGTTGGTATCGCGAGTTGGTCAAAGCCATTCGCATCGCTCATGAAAAAATTGAACACTTACCAGATGTTCCGATGCTCGTTATGCAGGCGGGGGATGACAAAATTGTTGATAAAAGTGCAGTGAAATCATGGTTTGATCAGTTGATGGTTAGTGAAAAAGTGTATAAAGAGTGGCCAAAACTATATCATGAAATTTTTAACGAACTTGAGCGAGAACAAGTATTTTTATATGCTCATACGTTTTTAACGTTGCAATTGCAAAGAGGTGAGCTTATTGAGCGTTCCAACAAATCCTTTTAGTTTAATGCGGGCTGTATATCGTCGCGTTTTTCCGATCGTTCATCGCGAATTAGATATTTGGAAAAAAAGAGCGGAGGCGATTCCGAACGAGGAATTGCGCAAACAAGCGTTAGCAAGCATCGCAACAAAAACGTTTCATTGTGAAGGAGGAGCGATTTTGTCGTTGCTTGCTGGAAAAGAGATGGAGCGATGCATTCGTTTTATCGTTGCTTATCAAACGATTAGCGATTACTTAGATAATTTATGCGATCGAAGCACGTCACTTGATCCGACCGATTTTCGTGCGCTGCACGAGTCAATGATGCATGCGTTAACGGTCGGGGCAAAAAAAGAGGCATATTACCGCTATCGTACGGAACAAGATGATGGTGGTTATTTGCATGCCCTTGTCGATACGTGTCAAGAGACATTGGCAGAAGTTCGGCATTATCATATCATTGCCCCGTTTTTACATGAACTTGCATCATATTATTGCGACTTACAAGTACATAAACATGTGAAGAAGGAAGAACGGATTCCGCGTCTGAAGCAATGGTTCTCCCAACATGAAGCGTCGTTGCCGAACATGGAGTGGTATGAATTTTCCGCTTGTTCCGGATCAACGCTCGGTATTTTTTGTTTAGTCGCTTACGCTTGTACCGATTCTTTTGATCAACGTCTTGCTGAACGGGTACGAAACAGCTATTTCCCATACGTGCAAGGGCTGCACATTTTACTTGATTATTTGATTGATCAAGAAGAAGATCGACAAGGTGGAGATTTAAATTTTTGTTTTTATTATCCAAATGAAGAAACGCTATTCGCTCGTTTATGTCATTTCGTTGAAGAAGCAGATCGGCATATCGCGCAGTTGCCGCATCGCGAATTTCATCGCTTTATTCATCGGGGGTTGCTTGGGCTATATTTATCGGATGAAAAGGTGCACGAGCAAAACGCCATTCGTAAGTTAGCGAAACAATTGTTGCGCTCAGGTGGTATAACATCTCATTTCTTTTATTGGAACGGACGAATGTATCGAAAATGGCAAAAATGGATGTATGCGTGAGGAAAACGGGTGTATAATGGAAGAAAAGAAGAGAGGGATGAATATGTCGTTACCTCGCTTTTCACACGTCACGTATGAACAATATTTAATTATGCGTCAACATAGTGATGAAAGATTAGAATATATTGATGGCGTCGTTTATATGACACCTTCACCTAGCATCCAGCATCAACTCGTATCAAGCAATCTTCATACAATATTCGGGAGTTATTTGAAAGGAAAGACATGTAAAGTATTTGCCGCTCCCACAGACATTGAGCTAGTGAGTGAAACATGTTCTGAAAGAAAGCTCGTCATTCCTGATTTAAGCATTATTTGTGATCAAACCGGATTTACAGACACAAAATATGTCGGTGTTCCAACGTTAATTGTTGAAATACTCAGTCCTTCGAATCAAGCGCACGATTTAGTGACGAAGTTTAATTTATATATGAAATATGGTGTAAAAGAATATTGGATTGTTAATCCGATGAAACAAGCCGTGACCGTTTATGTATTAAATGAAGATAGGCTATACGAGCAGGCGGATATTAAAGTAAGTGTTGGAACTGTTCAATCTGCTTGCTTTCCAGGTTTGTTTGTTCATTTAGAAGACATATTTCACTAACAAAGCAAAAGTAGCGATAGGGAAGACCGATCGCTACTTTTTATCTTTTCTCGATGGCAACGATAAACGGCGGATGATTGATTTGATTCATAAATTCGTATCGAATGACGTGTGCGCGTTGTTGGTCGATCGTTGAAACGTATTGTAAAAGGGCATCGCGCTCAATCGCTCCTTCAGGATGACCGTGGTAAATGACGAGGACAATAATTCCTTCAGGAGCCATGATTTCAAGCAATTGCTCAATGGCGGCAATCGTTGAGTTTGGTTTTGTCACAATTTGTTTATCCCCTCCAGGCAAATAACCGAGGTTAAACATCGCGCCAGTTATGCGTCCTTTGTATTGTGGAGGGATGTGAACGAGCAGCTCTGCGTGGCTTGCTTGCACGAGCGTGACCCGTTCTTCCATGTGGTGTTCACGCAATCGTTTTGTTGTATTTTCGATGGCTTGTGCTTGAATGTCGAAACCGAACACATGTCCAGTCTCTCCGACACGTTCAGCCAAATAAAGCGTATCATGGCCGTTGCCAACCGTTGCATCGACGACGACATCTCCTTCTTTCACAGCGGAGTCGATGAGCGAACGAGCAAACGGCAAAATGCGCATCAGCTTCATCGCCTGTCTTCCTTTCTCACATATTTTTTTCCTTGATAACTATTGCGGCGCTCTAATTCGGCATCAATCGCGTTTAACACTTCCCATTTATTGACGCTCCACATTGGACCGATCATTAAATCGATTGGACCGTCTCCTGTAATGCGATGAACGATCATTTCTGGCGGCAATACTTCTAATTGATCACAAACGAGTTGAACATATTCATCGAACGTTAAAAATTGAAGCATTCCTTTTTCGTATTGTTTCACCATTGGTGTTCCTTTTAGCAAATGAAGCAAATGAATTTTAATGCCTTGCACATCTAAATGGGCGACCGTTTTTGCGGTTTCCATCATCATGTCGTACGTTTCAAGCGGCAATCCGTTAATAATATGGGCACAAACGCGAATGCCATGTTTGCGTAGCTTCTCTACACCTTCTACATAGCATGAAAAGTCATGCGCGCGGTTAATTAAGGTAGCTGTTTGTTCATGAACCGTTTGCAAACCAAGCTCGACCCATAAATACGTTCGTTCGTTCAATTCCGCTAAATAGTCAACGACGTCATTCGGTAAGCAATCAGGGCGTGTAGCGATCGATAAACCGACGACACCGTCTAAATGTAATACCGTTTCGTATTTTTCACGCAACACGTCAACGGGTGCATGTGTATTTGTAAACGCTTGAAAATAGGCGATATACTTCCCATCTTTCCATTTTGTATGCATTTTTTCTTTAATCGTATGAAATTGGGTGACTAAATCGTCTGTTCGTCTGCCAGCAAAATCACCAGAACCGGCTGCGCTACAAAATGTGCATCCACCATATGCGACTGTACCGTCGCGATTTGGACAATCGAATCCTGCATCAAGCGATACTTTAAAAACTTTTTCACCGAACGTTTGGCGTAAATGATAATTCCATGTATGGTATCGTTTCTTGTCGTTTGTATATGGAAAAGGATTCATGTTCATCACCTCGCATCATTTTAGCATTGTAGCACGATTTAAGCAGGAAACTCAATGGCGCTGTGATAAATGACAAGAAAATGTACAAACTATAAAGCGATACGGAAGAAAGGAAGGGATGCGTATGGCGACAAGACAGTCGATGGACGAGTTTTTGCAACATTGTGAAGATGTGCTTCGCTATGCAAAAGAACAATATACAGAAGCGAGCAAGCTTGAACATTATAACGATACAGAATATGTAAAAGCTCAGCAAATGCTTGAACATGCGGTGACCGATTTGGCGCATTTTTCGTTAAGCTGTAACGCCCAACAGCGCGAACAATTACACCGCATGCGTTTACAGCTTGAACAATTACAAAACGATATGATTTTACTTCGTCATTAGGAGGAAGCAGATGAAAAAACGTTCGAAACAAAACAATCCAGAACAAAAAACGCTGCATGCGAAAGATTTCGGTGATCCGATAAAAGAAGTAAAACAAAGGAATGCAAAAAAAGGGCAAGAAGCGAAAGCGGAATATCATAACGAAACATAATTGCCCCACTCGGAGATGCTCCGAGTGGATTTTGTTCGACTTGCTTCATCTAATTAGACACATATCAAATGAAGGGAGAATCCGAGCACGGTATTTATGAATTAAATCCTGAAGAAATGTGGGCGAAGATCGAGGAATAGGTTTGTACAACAAACATTTTTTCAGAGTGTTTCTTTTTTTAACATCATATATGTATCTTACATATGATTCACTAACAATACATGAATACACTTGCAACGAGGGCGTAAATTTTTTAAAATAATGTGTATAATGAAATAATGGAAAATGACGGTGAAAAGGAGTAGTAGTAAACAAATGGTCGGCAGAGAGTTGACGGACGGTGCGAGTCAACCGAAGTTTGTTTACGAACTCGCCTTGGAGTTGCGTGTGCGAATGAAGTAGCATGCGCCGTGAATCTGCGTTAACGATGAAAGTGAGTGCACCATTCGTGCGCTAACAAGGGTGGTACCGCGGGAGAATCCTCTCGTCCCTTTTTGGGATGGGAGGTTTTTTGTTTTTCATTTTTGTTTAAAATGGATAAAAAGGAGGTTTGTCACGTGAGTTTTAATCATCGTGAAATCGAGAAAAAATGGCAAAAGTATTGGGAAGAAAATAAAACGTTCAAAACGACGGAAGATGACGGAAAGCGGAAGTTTTATGCACTCGACATGTTCCCATATCCATCCGGCGCAGGATTGCATGTCGGTCATCCAGAAGGATATACAGCGACGGACATTTTAGCGCGTATGAAGCGCATGCAAGGATATAACGTATTGCATCCAATGGGGTGGGATGCGTTCGGATTGCCTGCCGAGCAATATGCGCTAGATACAGGAAATGACCCGGCTGAATTTACAGAAAAAAACATTAACAACTTCCGCCGCCAAATTAAATCATTAGGTTTTTCATATGACTGGGATCGTGAAGTGAATACAACCGATCCGAACTATTATAAATGGACGCAATGGATTTTCTTAAAGTTATATGAAAAAGGATTAGCGTATATGGATGAAGTGCCGGTAAACTGGTGCCCAGCGCTAGGAACGGTATTGGCGAACGAAGAAGTGATCGATGGAAAAAGTGAGCGCGGGGGACATCCGGTCATTCGCAAGCCGATGAAACAATGGATGCTTCGCATTACAGCATATGCGGATCGTTTGCTTGAAGATTTAGAAGAACTTGATTGGCCAGAAAGCATTAAAGAAATGCAACGCAACTGGATCGGTCGTTCGGAAGGAGCAAACATTCATTTCCAAGTCGATGGGCATAATGAAACGTTTACGGTGTTTACAACGCGTCCAGACACGTTATTCGGTGCCACTTATGCGGTGCTAGCACCTGAACATCCGCTCGTTGAAAAAATTACAACACCAGAACAAAAAGAAGCTGTTGATGCGTATTTAAAACAAATTCAAAGTAAAAGCGACCTCGAACGGACCGATTTAGCAAAAGAAAAAACGGGTGTATTTACGGGGGCGTATGCCATCAATCCAGCGAACGGTGAGAAGTTGCCGATTTGGATCGCCGATTACGTGTTAATGAGCTACGGCACAGGGGCAATTATGGCGGTGCCAGCACACGATGAGCGTGATTATGAATTTGCGAAAAAGTTTCATTTGCCAATCAAAGAAGTTGTTGCTGGTGGGGACATTTCAAAAGAGGCCTATACTGGAGACGGCGAACATGTAAACTCTGATTTCTTAAACGGCTTGAATAAAGAAGAAGCAACGAAAAAAATGATTGAATGGCTAGAGGCAAACGGAAAAGGGGAGAAGAAAGTATCGTATCGCCTTCGCGATTGGTTATTTAGCCGTCAACGTTATTGGGGCGAGCCGATTCCGATCATCCATTGGGAAGATGGAACGATGACGCCAGTGCCAGAAGAAGAGTTGCCGCTTGTGTTGCCGAAAACAGATGAAATTAAGCCATCAGGAACAGGAGAATCACCGCTTGCGAACATTGAAGAATGGGTGAACGTCGTTGACCCGAAAACAGGCAAAAAAGGACGTCGTGAAACGAATACAATGCCGCAATGGGCAGGAAGTTGTTGGTACTATTTGCGTTACATTGATCCACATAACGATAAGCAATTAGCTGATCCTGAAAAGCTTGAAAAATGGTTGCCGGTCGACATTTACATTGGCGGGGCAGAACATGCGGTGTTGCACTTATTGTATGCACGTTTTTGGCATAAATTTTTATACGATATCGGCGTTGTGCCAACGAAAGAACCGTTCCAAAAGCTATTTAACCAAGGAATGATTCTTGGAGAAAACAATGAGAAAATGAGTAAGTCGAAAGGAAATGTTGTGAATCCGGACGATATTGTGGAAAGTCACGGAGCGGACACGTTGCGTTTATACGAAATGTTTATGGGTCCTTTAGAAGCGTCGATCGCGTGGTCGACAAAAGGTCTTGACGGTGCACGTCGCTTCTTAGATCGCGTATGGCGTCTATTTGTTGAAGAAGACGGCCAATTAAATCCGAAAATCGTTGACAACCCAGAAACAGATACGCTTGAACGTGTATATCATCAAACGGTGAAAAAAGTAACAGAAGATTACGAGGCGCTTCGCTTCAATACAGCGATTTCACAATTAATGGTGTTTATTAACGAAGCATATAAAGCGCCTGTATTACCGAAAGTGTATATGGAAGGATTCGTGAAGTTATTGTCGCCAGTTTGTCCTCATATTGCTGAGGAATTATGGGAGAAGCTCGGACATAACAATACGATTGCATACGAAGCTTGGCCAGCATACGATGAAGCGAAATTAGTTGAAGATGAAGTTGAAATCGTCATTCAAGTAAACGGAAAAGTGCGTGCGAAACTACACGTTCCTGCTGATGCAACAAAAGAACAGCTCGAGCAATTGGCAATGGAAGACGAAAAAATTAAAGAACAAATTGAAGGGAAAACCGTACGTAAAGTGATCGCTGTCCCAGGAAAATTAGTAAACATTGTTGCAAATTAATCGCAAACAAGCCTCTCACATACGTGGTGGGAGGCTTTCGTTAAAAGAAAGGGAGAGATCGATGAAAGAAATGACAGCAGTACAGCTAAAACAAATGATACAAGCAGGTGAGCGTGTTCACGTCATCGATGTACGCGAAGATGAAGAAGTCGCCTTCGGAATGATTCCATCAGCGATACATATAAAAATGGGGGATATTCCAGAAAGAATGAACGGGCTAGACAAAAATGAAACGTATATCATTATTTGTCGTTCTGGTGTTCGTAGTGAGCATGTGTGTCGTTATTTAGAGGCGCATGGTTACGATGTATGTAACGTCATTGACGGGATGCTCGGCTGGGATGGTGAACTGGAGTAATTGAAGTGTCATGATTGCCTTCGAAACAATAAGATCGCTTGTTTACGATCTTATTGTTTCGCATATATCGCAGCATGCATGCCAGCGAGACGACCGGTAACGAGCGCTGCAGTAATGTTATAACCGCCTGTGTAACCGTGAATATCTAAAATTTCTCCGCAAAAATATAAACCTTTCATAAGTTTAGATGCCATTTCTTTCGGATGTACTTCTTTGACGGACACCCCGCCGCCTGTGACGAACGCTTTTTCAAGCGGCAACGTTCCGTGAACAGAAAAAGTGAATGTTTTACATGCCGCAATAAATGCGCGCACTTTGTCGTGACTTAATGTGCTTGCGACCGTTTGTGGATCGATCTTTGTTTGCTCAAGCAAAAATAATATATATCGTTCTGGGAGCGGAATAATTGCTTTCATAATGTTTTTTATCACTTTTTTCGGCTCTTCTTTCATGGTGCGTACGATTTGCTGAAATAACATCTCCTCTTTTTCATCTGGCAACGCATCGATCGTCATGCTCACAGACGATTGTTTTTTTAGCTGTTTCACAACAAATTGGCTACATCGTAATGCCGCTGGTCCTGAAATACCGAAATGTGTAAAAATCATATCCATCCGATGTGTGACGATTGGTTTTCCTTTTTCGTTTAATACGCTTAATGCCACATCGCGCAATGATAGTCCTTGCAACGTTCGATTTTGAATGAATGGTTCATGTGAAATAATAGGCACTTCCGTTGGAAACAGTTCTGTAATCGTATGTCCAGCCTTTTCTGCCCATGCATAACCGTCACCTGTCGAACCGGTATGCGGCACAGATTTTCCTCCGACGGCAACAACGACTGCTTTCGTTCGGATCATCTCCCCTGTCTGCAGCGTTACGCCATACACTGCTCCATCTTTATATTCAATGTCTTTTACAGGGGTATGAACCCGAACGTCGACACGCCATCTTTTCAACTCACGAAGAAGAGCTTGTACGACAGATTGTGCGCTGTCGCTTACCGGAAACATACGTCCGTGGTCTTCTTCTTTTAACGGAACGCCAAGTCGTTCAAAAAAGCGAATAATATCTTCATTATTAAACATAGAAAAAGCACGATATAAAAAACGACCGTTTCCTGGAATATGTTGAATGAGTTCATCGACTGGTCGCCGATTTGTTACATTGCAACGGCCACCGCCCGAAATCGCTAACTTGCGCCCGAGCTTATCTCCTTTATCAAGAAGAAGAACGCGTCCACCTTGTTCTCCAGCAGCGATGGCTGCCATTAATCCTGACGGTCCCCCACCGATGACTACGACATCATACATCATCACTTTCACGTCCTTTCTGTTATGATTATAATGATTTTATGGAAAAGAAAAAAGTGTGCTAAAATAGGTGGAGCAATGAATCCGTTAAGGAAGGGATAATATGTCATCATCAAAGTTGTTAAGAGGCACATTTATTTTAACGGGAGGCGTGTTTTTATCGCGCATATTAGGTCTGATATACGTCTTCCCATTTTATCAGCTTGTTGGGAAGCAAGGGGGAGCGCTTTATTCGTACGGTTACGTTCCGTATACGTTGTTTATTAGTATCGCAACGATGGGGGTGCCGTTAGCGGTTTCAAAGTTTGTCTCGAAATACAATGCACTTGGCGAATATGCGATTGGACGAAAATTGTTTCGCTCAGGTATGACGTTAATGGCGATCACAGGGTTTCTCGCTTGGCTCATTTTATATATGAGTGCACCGCTATTAGCACCGTTCGTTGTCAATGATGATGGGCACGGCAACTCGATTGCTGATGTTACTTCTGTCATTCGCGCAGTTAGTTTCGCTTTATTGCTTGTGCCGATGATGAGTTTAATTCGCGGGTTTTTTCAAGGCCATGAATCGATGGGGCCGACAGCGTTGTCGCAAGTCGTTGAACAACTTGTTCGCATCATCTTTTTGCTTGCAGGGAGTTACATCGTTTTGCGCATCTTTGACGGCTCGCTTGTGACGGCTATTCAAGTGGCGACGTTTGCAGCATTTATCGGTGCTGTTGGTGGACTAGCTGTTCTATTCATGTATTGGTTTAAGCGGAAATCGTTTTTAGATGAACTATTAAAGCAAGACCGAGGCACGATCCATATGTCATTAAAAGAGATGTATAAAGAATTGATTGCTTATGCTGCCCCGTTTGCTTTTGTTGGCTTAGCGATGCCGTTATATCAATTGATTGACCAATTTACGTTTAACAAAGCGATGGCAAGCATCGGGCTCGGTGCCATTTCAGAGGATGCATACGGCATTTTCAACGTATGGGCACAAAAGCTTGTCATTATCCCAGTAACATTAGCGACGTCATTTAGCTTAACGCTCATTCCAACGATTACGAAAGCGTATGTGCAAGGGGAAAGCAAGCAACTAAAAAAATATTTAAATGACACGTTTCAAGTCGTTATGTTTATTACGTTGCCTGCAGTCATTGGCATGGCGCTTTTATCTGAATATGTATATGCCGCTTTTTACAGCTACGATCCGCTCGGGACAGAAGTATTGCGGGCATACGCGCCGACTGCTATTTTCTTTGCTTTATTTTCTGTGACGGCAGCCATCTTACAAGGTATTAATAAACAAAAATTTACAGTCATCAGTTTATGTATTGGGTTATTGTTTAAATTATTTTTTAACTACATCTTCATTGTTTCGTTTGAAACGGTAGGAGCTATTTTGGCAACGACGATAGGATATGCTTTATCGGTCGGTTTAAACTTATGGATCATTCAACGTTATACAAATTATCGGTATCATTTTGTTGCCAAGCGTGTATTGTTTATGGGGATCTTAACAACAATGATGTGTGCTGTCGTTTGGCCTATCGCAAAACTGATGGACCGTTTTCTTCATTACAACGGTAGCATGATCCAATCGGTCATGATTGTCGCCATTGGTGGATTGATCGGAGCGGCTGTTTATTTTTATTTAAGTGAACGTTCGAACTTGTTATATTCGTTATTTGGGAATCGCTTTTCATTTTTAAGAAAGAAAGAAAAGAAGGCTGTGTCATAGCCTTCTTCTTTGTATTAAAAGTCGCCGCTAAATGGGAATCCGAGTTGACGTTCAACGCGTTGAAGACGTCGATTTAAGTTGTTAATTTGTTGTTGTTGGCGTTCTGTGATGCGCTCGAGGCGATCCACTCGACGTTCAAGAGAGCCGCTTGGAAAACTTGGTGTTCCAGGAAATCCTGGTGTGCCCGGAAATCCACCAGGGAATCCTGGCATAAATGGAGAGCCTCCGTAATAAGGCATGCCCGGCATTTGTTGCTGTTGTTGGCGTTCGTCCATTTGGAAAACTCCTTTCGCTTTAATTGTTACGTAGGCAGTATATGTGATCGTTGACATCGGTGTATGGACGAACGCCTAAAAATGAAAAACATTTGGAGGGATTTTTATGTTGCGCATTGATAAACTGTTAGCAAACATGGGATATGGAACGAGAAAAGAAGTGAAAAAATTATTGAAAGCAGGGGTTGTTAAAGTCGATGGGATGACGGTGAAAGATGCAAAAACACACGTCGACCCGAAAGAACAAGTCGTTACAGTATGGGGAGAAGAAGTAGAGTATAAACCGTTTATTTATTTAATGATGAATAAACCGCAAGGAGTCATTTCAGCAACGGAGGATGCTGTAGAAGAAACCGTTGTTGATTTACTAGAAGAGGAAGACCGAATTTTTGATCCATTTCCAGTCGGACGGCTTGACAAAGATACGGAAGGGCTGTTGTTGTTAACGAACGATGGTCAGCTTGCTCATCAGCTATTATCCCCAAAAAAGCATGTGCCAAAAACGTATGAAGCAATGATTGACGGAGAAGTGACAGAAGATGATGTTGAAGCATTCCGACGGGGTGTCATGCTAGACGATGGATACGAAACAAAGCCAGCAGAGCTTGTTATTATTCGTTCCGGTTTACGTTCAGATGTGCGTGTCACGATTACAGAAGGGAAGTTTCATCAAATTAAACGAATGTTTCAGGCAGTTGGTAAACGTGTCATTTACTTAAAACGCATACAAATGGGACCGATTCCGCTCGATGAAACGTTAGAACCGGGAGAGTATCGTGAGTTGACTGATGAAGAAATTGCTTTATTAAAAGGAGAAGACAAAAAATAGGAACCTGCACTAATCAGGTTCCGTCTATATACATTTCGTTATGATGACATCTTCACTCTTTTTTTAGTTGTTGTCCATTTACCTTTGCTAGGGCTGTGAATTAAGTCGTTGTATGCTAACACGTTTAAATCCCGCTGAATCGTTCGTGGAGTAATACCGAATTCGTCCACGAGCTCTTGCGTTGTCACTGTTCCTCTTTCGCTAATGAACATGTAGACGGACTTAATACGGGTTAGCATGCGATCGGTAGATGGTTTCAAATGATCACTCCCTATCGTCACATCATTCGCATGGTACAACAAAGATGAAAAACTAGATGTCTCATTATTTATTTTACACGAAAACATAAGAAAAATGCTATAAATTTGCTGAATTTTACACAATATTAACACAATTAAAACCATATTTTTCTTAAAGAAAGGGGAAAGTGATGATGAACATGAATTGGATGGAAGAAGTAAAAAAGCGGGAGAAGGCATTTTTGCAAGATTTACAAACGTTTTTGCGCATTCCGAGTGTACGAAATGAGCAGACAGCGACACAAGAAGCACCGTTAGGCAAAGAAGTATATGAAGCGCTTTGTTACATGTTAAAACGAGGGGAAGAAGAAGGATTTGCCGTGAAAAATGTTGATGGATTAGCAGGGCATATTGAAATGGGAGATGGGGAAGAGATTGTTGGAGTATTATGTCATGTTGATGTTGTTCCTGCTGGTGATGGTTGGACGTTTGATCCGTTTGGAGCAACGATTGTAGATGGAAAAATTTATGCACGTGGCGCATTAGATGACAAAGGTCCGACAATGGCCGCGTTTTATGCGATGAAAATTGTCAAAGAGCTCGGGTTGCCACTTTCTAAGCGCGTACGCATGATTATTGGAACAGATGAAGAAAGCGATTGGCAATGTGTCGAACGATATTTTCAAACGGAACAAATGCCGACAATTGGCTTTGCGCCAGATGCCGATTTTCCAATTATATATGCTGAAAAAGGAATTGCTGATTTTGATCTCATTCAGCAACCAATGAATAAACAAGTGCATGATGATCTTCTTCTTTCGTTTCAAGCTGGTCAGCGATACAATATGGTTCCAGATTTTGCAGAAGCTATATTGCAGTTAACGAATGAAAACGACATGAAAGAGCGTTTTCTTACATTTTTACGTACGCATGCGCTTGAAGGGGAAGCACATGGGGATGGTGACACACTTACGTTGCGCCTTCGTGGTGTTTCTGCACATGGGATGGAACCGAACAATGGGGTGAATGCAGGCATATGGCTCGCGAAATTTTTAGCAAATGAAACACTAGATGCACAAGCTAATGAATTTGTTCGATTTGTGTCGCAATTTTTTTATGGAGATACGCGCGGAAAGCGATTAGGTGTTGCGCATACAAACGAGGAACTTGGTGATTTAACGATTAACGTCGGTGTTCTTTCGTATACGAACGAACGTGGCGGAAAGATGGGCCTCAATTTACGTTACCCTGTCACGAACGATATGACGCGCACAAAAGAAATCATTGAGCAAGTAGCTAAACGTCATCAGTTCGTATTAAACAACTTTTCGAACTCCTCACCACATTATGTCGCAAAAGATCATCCGCTCGTTCAAACGTTGCAACGCGTATATGAAGAGCAGATGGGCGAACGAGCATCATTGCTTGCGATCGGTGGTGGAACGTATGCGCGTTCTTTACAAGCAGGAGTAGCGTTCGGTCCGTTATTCCCGAATCGTCCAGATGTGGCGCATCAAAAAGATGAATATATGTTTATCGATGATTTGCTTAAAGCAACAGCCATTTATGCCCAAGCGATTTATGAATTAGCAAAATGACAATTTCCAAAAATATGTTATAATGAAAAGTGCCGTCGCTCATGACGGTACTTTTTCGTCATTTTATTTGATATGGGGGATTTTTGTGTATACACGTATTTTTCGCATCTTTTACTTTTTACAGTTTTTTAGTTTTGGATCGCTTTTTCCGTTGTTATCTGTGTATTTAAAAGATGAAGTTGGATTGTCAGGAACAGAAATCGGGATGATTATGTCCATTAGCCCTATTGTTATGATTTTTATTCAACCAATTTGGGGAATGGTAAGCGATTATACGCGTCAACCGGTTCAAGTGTTAATCGTATCTTTACTAGGAACAGCTTTTTTTGGTTTTATGTATTCGCTCGTTCATTCTTATATGTGGTTGCTTGTTATTGCCGCACTACTTGCTGTTATGCAAAGTGGCATTGTTCCATTATCTGATAGTATTACGCTTCATTACGTACAAAAAGCAAACGAACGGTATGGCTCGATTCGCCTTTGGGGAGCGCTTGGGTTTGCGACTGCTGTCCCGATTGCTGGACAAATTGCTCAGATGTTTCATCTTCGCTTCATTTTTTACATTTTCGTTGCTTTACTCATTACGTCGAGTGTGCTTGCATGGAAGTTGCCAAAAGAGCAGTCAAGTGCGAAAGTGAACATTCGTGAAGGAATGAAAGAGTTAGTTCGCATTCCACCGTTTCTTTTGTTTTTGTTGACGACGTTTCTTGTCTTTGGTCCAATTTATGCCAACAATTTTTATTTTGGCATTTTGATTACTGATTTAGGTGGAACGCTTGCAGGAGTCGGCATTGCCTTTTTATTAGCAGCAGGAAGCGAAGCGCCGTTTATGAAATTTGCTGACGGGGTCGTGCGAAAGTTTGGCATGATGAACGTTTTATTCGTTGCCACAGCATTATCTTGCGCTCGTTGGTTATTTTACTTTTTTGAACCACCGTTAATGATCGTGTATGCCACGACAATTGTACAAGGGGCGTCTGTCGGTTTATTTATTCCAGCTGCGCTACAATACGTGCGGGACGTCACTCCTGCACACGTACGTACAACAGCTGTATCGCTTTATGCTACAGTTGGAAACGGGCTCGGGAGCTGGTTTTGTACATTTGTAGGAGGATATATATTAGAACGTTGGACAATTGAGCATGTATATTTATTTTTCGGATTGTTGACGTTTGGTGGCATGGTGATTTTTGCTTGGCAGTCAAAAAAGACGTTGCGAAAACTATATGAATTTTGATAAAATTTAGAAAATTAAAAGGTGGGACGATAGATGCACTACTTTTTGGCAATTCCTCTACCAAACGAGGTGAAAAAGCGGCTGCATGCTTTTATTTCTGAATGGGGAGCGCCATTTCGGTTGTTCGTTCATGAAGCCGATTATCATATAACGCTTGCGTTTTTAGGTCGGGCAACCGAAACAGAGCGAAAGCAAATTGCAGAGATGATGCCAGATGTAGTAAAAAAACATCAGTCATTTTCGTTACAACTGAGCGAGGTGTACTCATTCGGTTCTCGTATTTTATGGTATGGGGTGAAAGAGGAACCGCGTTTGTTTTCTCTTCGTCAAGATGTGTATAACGTGTGCCAACGCATCGGTTTTTCGCTTGATTCAAGACCGTTTACACCGCATATTACGTTGGCGAAAAAATGGAGTGGATCGTTTCCGTTCTCGCTTGACACATATCCGAGAAAAATGGAAGGAGAAGACATTCACTTTTTCGTACATGACGTTGTGTTATACGAAACACATATGGATCAAACGCCGAAATATAAGCCGTTGATGCGTTTTCCTCTTTCATAATTCAATAAGAGGGGGAGAAAAGATGGGGATTACGGTCATTCAAATCGGGGGATTGTATATGTTGTATATGATCGGTTCGTTCATTCAGCAACTGCTACACATTCCAATTCCGGGGAGTATGATTGGCATGTTGCTGTTATTTTTATTATTAATGACCGGAATCGTAAAAGAGAAGTGGATTTCGCGCGGGGCAAATATGCTTTTATCTCACTTAACGCTTTTATTTATCCCAGCAACAGTTGGGGTAATGGACTATGTGGAGCTTTTTTCAGGAAGGGGAATATGGTCCATTGTCATTGTAATCGTCAGCACAATGATGGTTATGTTGTTTGCTGGTTTTATTGGGCAATGGGCACAAACACGTGAACAGAAGCGAGTGCGTGAGGTGAAAGGGGCATGATTGGCGTTAGTTTGCTCATATGGACAATCGTCGTATATATAGCGATGCGCAAATTGTATGCTCGCTTTTATTTTCCGTTGCTCGTTCCCGTCGCAACAAGCACGGTAGTCATCATTATGACGTTATCGCTTTTTCACTTGTCGTATGACCAATATATGATCGGAGGAAAATGGCTCGTTCATTTGCTTGGTCCAGCTGTTGTTGCGCTCGCTTTGCCGCTTTATCAACATCGGCATACGTTAAAACAGTTTTTATGGCCGCTCTTATGTAGCACATTTTTCGGCACAATCATTGGAATAGGAAGCGGTTTATTGTTCGCGCGTCTTTTTCATTTGCCAGAAAAAATTGTTCGTTCCATCATTCCGAAATCGGTCACATCGCCTGTTGCGATGGATATTGCAAAGTTGATTGACGGTATACCGACGCTTGCTGCTGTATATGTCATGATTGCGGGAATTTTCGGTGCAATGTTTGGTCCGATTCTTTTTCAACGTTTGCACATTACAACAGCTTTAGGGATGGGAAGCGGTCTTGGTGCAGCTTCTCACGGTATCGGTACCGCAAAAGCACTTGAAATCGGGAGAAAAGAAGCAGCGATTAGCTCCGTTGCTATGACGTTAAGCGCAATTTTTGCTTCTCTTCTTTGCCCATTGTTGCTTTTATTGTAGAATGAAAGTAACTATTTATTGCTGGAGGTTACAGTGTGGGACAGCTCATTAAGCTTCAAGACTATATTTCGCGCTACGAACTAGATATTTATCATTACCCGAGCGAGTTCATTCGTTTGAAAAAAAAACAATGGGAACGAATGAAGCAGGCGTGGGAAACGGGTCAACTTGCGGCGAGGGTGGAACCACATTCACAACAATCGTGGAAATGGCTTGAAGAAGAAACGTCGCTTTTTGATAAAGTGAAACAACTATGGAAACGAAAAAAAGTAAAAGACATCGAAGTTGAAGACGAACAACCGAAAGAAGAGGAAGAGTTTTTCGTTTCGATTACGTCCGAGCCGCGAACGCTTGAAGAATTAAAAATATTATTTTTAGAAAAGCTGTTTCAACTACAAATTCGTTGGGCAAGTTCAACATTAACGGAAGAATCTATTATTGATCCGAAATATTATTACGATGTGCAATTGAAATATTTTTTACAACGTTTTCCTGATACATACTTATGTATGTATAAACCTGTATTTTTATTGAAAAAAGCCCCTGTCGAGCTAAATACGATTTTCATTAGTCCGACGACGACATGGTGCATTGCGTTTACAGAAGAACGAAAAAACAACATTGTTGTTGGTTCGGCTGAACGATTTTGGACGGAGATTGTTGATGAGGTGGAACGAAAAATCGTCAATCCGATGATTTCGCTTCATCGAACAGAAAAAGTGGTTCAAACGATTTATAAGCAATTTGCAGTCGATATGCCGATAAAAAAAGTGTTAATTAATCGCGAAGGATATATTGATTATCGTTACGCCCCAAGCGACCTTGAAATCATTGATCGGAGACATTATGAGACATGGTTTATGTCGTTAAGACAATTGACGATGCCGCTAAAACATATGCAGTTAAAGGCCGCACAATCATTGCTGACATATTGTGATGCGCGCTATTATGATCCGCTCGTTGTAGAAGAATTGGAAGAGGCTGATGAGTAACATTCAGCCTCTTTTTACAGCGGATTTGGGCTCGGTTTGCCGATATAATATCCTTGGGCAAACGGAATGCCAATTTCCCGGCAGTAGTCTAATTCTTCTTTTCGTTCAATCCCTTCAGCAAGTACGTGAATGCCGAGTGTATGAGCAATTCGAGTGACTTCTTTTAAGAACGCCTGCTTTTCTTTGTCTTTGTCGCAGTTTTGAATGTAGTGCCGATCGATTTTTACATAATCAGGTTGCAATAACGTAAGCATGTCGAGTGTTGAAAAGCCTGCGCCAACATCATCTAAAGCAACTTTCATGCCTGAGCGTTTATACGTGGCAAACACGTTTTTTAAATGGTCAATATCAACAATTTTCTCAGTCTCCACAACTTCAAATACGAGATCTTCGGGCGCTACGTTATATTGTTCGACGATGGAAAATGTATGACGAAGACAAAATTCAGGATTGTAAATTGTTGATGGTAAAAAGTTAATGAAACTTTTAATCCCCTTTTTTATTTTTGTGCGTGATCGAATCGCTTCTTCACGTGCTCGGCGATCTAAAAACGTATGCAAACCGGTTTGTTGGGCCACGGAAAAAAGCTGGGCAGGTGAATAGCGTTGGGAACGTAATAAACATTCGTAAGCAAAAATGTCTCCGGTGTTTGTATGAATAATCGGTTGTAAATAACTCATTAACGGTTCGTTTGTGATACATTGGACAACATCTGCATGCTTCATTCGCATACTTAATTCATGAAGCGGAACGAATGCTCCCGGCAGATCGGGGTTTGCGCATAACGTCGCTAACGCTTTTTCTTTTGGATGGATCGTTTCTACATATGTTGCTAACTGTTGTAATGAATCATAAGAATAACATAAATACTTTTTTTGTTGTTCTTGCATAATAAGTAAGTAACCAGATGGTAAAAGCGGAAATGGAACGCTGCATGAAATGCATGAATGCATGATTTTCCCCCCTTTTTTTATGGAGTTCATTTTACAACAAAAACGATTCATTTAAAAAGTGGAAGTTGGTGACCGGCAATGTCTATAAAACAACACCTGTTTGAAGCATATTTAGATGAACTGACAGTCATTACAATTTTAATACCGAACGATGTTGTTGACGAACGCGCACCGATATTTTTTTTATGTGATAAGGAGCAAACAGCATACCGTTTAACGATTCGTTCAACAGAAAGACAACACTTATTTACAAAATATGAATGTATCGTCCCTTTTATTGTTGAATTAGGAAAACGATATGTTGTTTATACGGAAGAAGGATGGCAAGCACCTTTACAAGTAGGGGCAGTCATGCGAACAAAAGCGTTCGATGATTTATATGCATATGACGGAAACGATCTCGGTGCCACGTACAAACCGGAAAAAACGACGTTTAAAGTGTGGGCTCCAACTGCCACAAACGTGTTATTAAAACTTATTCATCCAACGACGAAAAAAGAAACGACTTATGAGATGGTACGAGAACAAAAAGGGGTATGGGCGTATACGATTTACGAAAATATTGAACGGTTTTTTTATACGTATATGACGTATGTGAATTTTGTTTGGCGTGAAGCGGTTGACCCTTATGCAAAAGCTGTTTCCGTAAACGGCACATATGGTGTTGTTGTCGACTTGACGAAAACAAATATCCCGAAACCAACGATGCCTCCGTTTATTTCTATGACAGACGCGATCATTTATGAAATGCACGTGCGGGATTTTACGTTTCATCCTAAAAGTGGTGTGAAACATAAAGGAAAATATCTCGGTTTAACGGAGCGAGATACATTCGGACCGAACGAAACGGTCACAGGTCTTTCGTACGTGAAACAGCTCGGTGTAACACATGTTCAGCTCATGCCTATACAAGATTTTGAAGGAGTGAATGAGCTTCAGCCGCTTCAAATGTATAATTGGGGATATAACACCGTTCACTACAACGTTCCAGAAGGAAGTTATGCAACGGATCCAACCGATCCATACGCGCGCATCATTGAGTTAAAACAGGCGATTCGTGCGTTTCAAAAAGAAGGTATTCGCGTCATTTTAGACGTTGTATATAATCACGTATATATTCGAGAAACATCGTCTTTTGAACATCTTGTTCCTGGTTATTATTTTCGATACGGACCAACCGGTTATCCGTCAAACGGGACGGGAGTTGGAAATGATTTAGCATCTGAACGAAAAATGGTGCGGAAATTTATTATTGATTCCGTCATGCATTGGCTAAACGAATATGGCGTCGATGGGTTTCGTTTTGACTTAATGGGCATTTTAGATATAGATACGATGAATGACGTTCGGCGAGCGATTGATGCAATAGATCCGACAGTCATTGTTCTCGGAGAAGGGTGGGAGCTAGCCACTCCGTTACCTCGTGAAAAAAAGACGATGATTGCTAACGCAAAACATACGCCGCGCATCGCTTATTTTAATGATCGATTTCGCGACTATGTAAAAGGAAGCACGTTTCAAGTTGACGATCGGGGGTTTGCATTAGGGGATTGCTCATATAAAGAAGCAGTAATGGAAGCAATTCGCGGAAGTATCCATCTTTTCTTTTCACCAAGGCAAAGTGTGAATTATGTAGAATGTCACGATAACCATACGTTATGGGATAAAATGATGATTGCGAATGCACATGAGAGCGAATATATTCGACGGAAACGTCAAAAGCTAGCGACAGCGATCGTTTTACTATCTCAAGGTATCCCGTTTTTGCATAGCGGTCAAGAGTTTTATCGAACAAAACGAGGGATGGAAAATAGCTATAACGCCCCTGACGAAATAAATCAAATCGATTGGGAACGGAAAAATAAATGGGAAGAAGACGTGCGGGAAGTGATGCTTCTTATTGCGCTTCGTAAAAGACACGGCGCGTTTCGCTTTTTGACTGCCGATCAAGTTCGTCGTCATATGAAGTTTTACGATACACATCCATCTGTTATTGCTTACCAGCTTGTTGATGTTGGGCTGTACGGTCCATGGCAGCAAATTGTTGTTGTCCACCATAATGAAGAGAAAAGGACGATCCTTCCTCTTTCTGACGGGGAATGGAAAGTCGTTTTTAGTTCGAATCAAGAAGAAATAGGAAAACGATATGAACAGTTTATTGAAATAAATGGAATTGGCACGTGGGTATTGATTTAATGTTGACGTGGAAACGATCAGAAAGATAAAATCTAGTAAGATGACAATCGCTATTTTTATTTTGACTAAGTCGAAAGGTGAGCTCACTTGGAACAGTTACTAGGTAAGGAGTGGGAAATTTCCCCGGCAGGTGGTGCAACAGGGGATGCATATATTGCGGAGCATGATGGGAAGAAGTTGTTTTTAAAGCGCAACTCTTCTCCATTTTTAGCTGTTTTGTCGGCAGAAGGAATCGTTCCAAAATTAGTATGGACGAAACGAATGGAAAACGGGGATGTCATTACAGCCCAGCAGTTTTTACAAGCGCGCGAATTAAAGCCGCACGATATGACTAGCAAACAAGTTGCCCAACTGCTTCGAAAAATTCATCGCTCAAAAGAATTGTTGGCGATGATGGAACGGCTCGGTAAAAAACCTTTATTGCCGAATCGTTTGCTAGAAGAAGTGAAAAAAAACGGACGTGTTATAAAAGAAAATGATGTTGTGCAAGATGCTATCATGTTTTTAGAGAAACATGTACATGATGTGTATCATGAAGATTATGTCGTTTGTCATTGTGATATGAATCATAACAATTGGTTGTTAACAGAAGATAACCAGCTTTATTTAATTGATTGGGATAGCGCCATGATTGCTGATCCAGCAATTGATATCGGGATGTTGTTGTATGCTTACATTCCACGAGAACAATGGGACAGCTGGTTAAAGCAATACGGTTTACCGTTTAATGAGCAGTTGCTGCTGCGCATGAAATGGTATACGGTGGCTCAAACGATAATGTTGCTTGCATGGCATAAAGGGCGGAATAACGAAAAGGAAATGCAACGATTGTTGCATTTCCTCGAGCATGTGTTACGTTAATTGATCCATCCATTCAGCGAGCTGTTGTTCATGTTGATCGATGTGTGAAGAAAGATCAGTTGCGTTTTTTCCGCTTTGACTGTACGTGTAAATATGAGATAACGTTTGTTTTAGTTCAGAATGGACAGCATCGTTTGCGATTAACGATTTGGCGAGCCGTTCAATTTGTTCACATTCGGCTACTGTCCCTGAACGATCAAGTTGATGCTCTGATAAAATGTCTTTTAACACAGTTAATTGATGCTCATGATTAATGGCCATGTTCATCCCCCTATTCGTTTTATAATATGGCCATTTTTATCTTTTTATATGCAAAGAAACGGAGGATGAGACGTGCGTTTACGGAATAAGCCTTGGGCAAAAGAAAAAATTGCATCATATCCACAATATATTATTCCGCAACCGGAACAATATAAAGGTCGTTGGCATGAATTGTTTGCAAACGACAATCCCATTCATATAGAAATTGGGACAGGAAAAGGTCGTTTTATTACGGAAATGGCAAAAATGCATCCGCATATTAACTATATCGGTATTGAGTTATATGAAAGCGTCATTGTATGTGCACTAGATAAGCTGATTGAGAACGATTTGCCAAATTTACGTTTATTGAATGTGAATGCGAAAGAATTAACGAACATTTTTGCAAAGGGAGAAGTCGAGCGCATTTATTTGAATTTCTCTGATCCGTGGCCAAAAAAGCGACATGAAAAACGACGGTTAACATATCGTTCATTTTTAGAGTTGTATGAGAACATTTTAGTCGATGAAGGGGAAATTCATTTCAAAACAGATAACCGAGGATTGTTTGAATATTCCCTTGTCAGCTTTTCACAATACGGTTTAGTTCTTCAATATGTTAGCCTCGATCTTCATCGAAGCGATGTGGAAGGAAACGTCATGACAGAGTATGAACAAAAGTTTTCTGAAAAAGGAAATCCAATTTATCGCTGTGAAGTAAAATATCGAAAACCTATGTCGTAATTGGACATAGGTTTTTTCCTTTTCTGAATATTTTTATAATGTTAAAATAGAGCATGAGAGGGGGAGAGAAGATGGAGAAATTAACGATCGGTCAAATAACGATGACGTGGTTGAATGGAGGAATTACACATTTAGATGGGGGAGCGATGTTTGGTGTCGTGCCAAAACCGCTTTGGATGAAAAAATATCCATGCAACGACCAAAATCAAATTCCGCTTCGCACGGATCCGATTTTATTGCAAGTGGATGGGAAAAACATACTCATTGAATCAGGCATTGGAAAAGGAAAATTGAATGAGAAGCAAAAACGAAATTTTGGTGTTACGGAAGAGTCTGACTTAGAAAAGCAGTTGGCGCTTCTTTCTTTAACTCCTGAAGACATCGATCTTGTATTAATGACGCATTTGCACTTCGATCATGCGAGCGGGTTAACAAAATGGGAAGAAAATAAGCTCGTTCCAACGTTTCCGCGTGCGCGCATTATTACATCGGCAGTGGAATGGGCGGAGATGAAAGAGCCGAATATTCGTTCGTGCAATACGTACTGGAAAGAAAACTGGGAAGCCATTGTAGAGCAAGTTGATACGTTTGCTGAGCAGTTAGAAGTTGTTCCTGGTGTGACGATGATTCATACAGGCGGTCATAGCGATGGACATGCCATTATTATTATTACATCTGAAGGAGAAACGGCCGTTCATCTCGGTGATTTAATGCCGACACATGCACATCAAAATCCGCTTTGGGTGATGGCATACGATGATTACCCGATGACGTCCATTTTCGCTAAACAAAAATGGCTCGCCTATGGAATGGAAAACGATGCATGGTTTACGTTTTATCACGATGCGTATTATCGCGCTGTCCGTTGGAATGATGAGTTTCAAATCATTGAATCGATTAAACGTCAATAAAAACCCAAGCGGCTTGCTTGGGTTTTACAATTTTCGTGCTTCAATAATTGTTCCTGTTTTTGCATCAATGAGACACTCATATGCGCCAGTTGGACGCGTAATGCCACCTCGATAGACGTTGTAGCGTAGCCCATTTTTTTCAATTGTTTCAACGGTCGTTTGGATCCACGATCCTGTAATGTCACCCGTTTGTTGAAAGGCATCTTTCGCCTTTTGGAGCGCTTGTTCAGATGAAATAAAACGTTGATGTTGCCACTCATTCCATATGTATGCTGCTGTTGCACCGACAACGATCCCAGTAAGAAACGTTTTGACGCGCATAATCCATTCCTCCACTTTTTCTTTTAGTATACCGAATTGTTCGAGTGGAAACTACATGTAAAATTCGCTACAATGACAAATAGCGAGCTAAGAAAGGGGAAAAAACGATGGATTTGCAGTTGTTTCAAACGTTAACCGAATTGCCGGGGGCACCGGGGAATGAACATGCGGTGCGTGCTTTTATGCGTGAACAGTTAAAAAAATATGCTGATGATATTGTGCAAGATCGGCTTGGGAGCATTTTTGGAGTAAAGCGCGGAACAGAAGATGGTCCAGTCGTGATGGTTGCAGGGCATATGGATGAAGTAGGTTTTATGGTGACCGCCATTACAGAACAAGGAATGATTCGTTTTCAGCCACTTGGCGGTTGGTGGAATCAAGTATTGTTAGCTCAACGTGTACAAATTATAACAGATCGCGGTCCCATTGTTGGTGTAATCGGCTCGATTCCTCCTCATTTGCTTGACGAAGAGCAGCGAAAAAAGCCAATGGATATAAACAATATGCTCATTGATGTTGGAGCAGATGATCGGAATGATGCAGAGCGCATGGGCATTCGCCCGGGGCAACAAATTGTGCCTATTTGTCCGTTTACACCGATGGCAAACGAGAAAAAAATTATGGCGAAAGCATGGGACAATCGTTACGGCTGTGGTTTAGCCATTGAATTGTTAAAAGAGTTAAAAGACGAAACGATACCGAATGTATTATATTCTGGAGCGACAGTTCAAGAAGAAGTTGGGCTTCGTGGGGCGCAAACGGCAGCCACGATGATTAAACCAGATATTTTCTTTGCGCTAGATGCTAGCCCAGCGAACGATATGACAGGAGACGAAAAAGAGTTTGGGCATCTTGGCAAAGGTGCGCTCGTGCGCATTTATGATCGTACAATGATTATGCATCGCGGCATGCGTGAATTTATTTTAGACATCGCAGAAACGAACAACATTCCATACCAATACTTTATTTCACCAGGTGGTGGAACAGATGCAGGAAGAGTACATATCGCGAATAGCGGTGTCCCTTCAGCGGTGATTGGCATTTGTGCACGCTATATTCATACACATGCTTCCATCATTCATGTGGATGACTATGAAGCGGCAAAACAGTTATTAGTCGCTCTTGTGAAACGATGTGACCGTGCGACAGTAGACGCTATTCGTCATAACGCTTAAGGAGATCGAGAGATGAACATAGCTGTTGGAACGAAAAATAATACAAAAGTGAAAGCGGTAAAGGCTGTGTTTCATGAGGCACACTATACGATTATTTCGAGTGATGTGCAACCGAGTGTGTCAAAACAACCGTTTTCCGACGAAGAAACGTTGCAAGGTGCGATTGAGCGAGCGACGTTAGCTGTTTGTAAACAACAAGCACATATCGGGATTGGTTTAGAAGGTGGTGTGTTCGTTGCACAAAATGGGGGAATTTGGTTATGTAATTGGGGGGCGCTCGTTGATCGCGATGGAGTTGTTGTTGTGGCAGGAGGGGCACGTATTCCCCTCCCCGCTGAAATCGGTGAACAATTAAGAAGTGGAAAAGAATTAGCTGAAGTGATGGATGAATACGCAAATCGCCGCGACGTTCGTTCAAATGAAGGGGCGATTGGTATTTTGACGAACGGAGCGATCGATCGAACAACGATGTATACACATATTGTTCATATGTTAAAAGGGCAGTATGAACATCAAAAGAAAGGATGGATAGATAGATGAAAACAATTGAACGTATAGAGCAATATAATGAAGTCATTCAACAAGGGAAAGTTATTATGATGTTTACAGCTGATTGGTGTCCAGATTGTCAAGTTATCAAGCCGATTTTGCCAGAAATCGAAGAACAGTTTTCGGATTATACGTTTTATGCGGTTGATCGCGATCAATTGCTCGATTTGTTTACAGCGCATAACGTATTCGGCATTCCAAGTTTTATCGCGTATGAAAACGGACAAGAACGAGGCCGATTTGTCAGCAAAGATCGGAAAACAAAAGAAGAAATCGTTGCTTTTATTGAACATTTAGGTGAGCGTGATGAATAGTAAACAAATAAGCGAGCATATTCAACAGCGATTATCTCATTATCCGTGGGAGTTTCAATGGGATCGAAAAAAAGATACACTTCGCATTGAACATCGCGAAACGAAAAAAGGCGTGACGATCTCCTTACCTCCAATTATTGCGAAATGGGAACTGGAAAAAGAGCGCGCTATTGATGAAGTCGTTTATTATGTAGAACAAACATTGAATGCATTACATGATGATTCATCGTTGCATGGAAAAGAAAAACATGTATATCCGGTTATTCGCTCTACTTCATTTCCGACAAAGACGAACGAAGGAGCGATGTTTATTTATGATGAACATACAGCAGAAACGCGCATTTATTATGCACTTGATTTAGGAACAACGTATCGGCTTATTGATGAGCGGTTAGTTGAATCGGAGCGCTGGGATGTGCAACAATTAAAAGAAATTGCGCGTTTTAATGTGCGTTCATTGCCTACAACGGTGAAAGAAGACCGTGTTGCAGGTAATACGTTTTACTTTTTGAATACAAACGATGGGTATGATGCAAGTCGCATATTAAATGATGCTTTTTTGAAAAAGTTTTCTGAAAAAATAAAAGGAACGATGTTATTGGCCGTTCCTCATCAAGATGTGCTTATTATTGCTGACATTGAGAACGAAATCGGATATGATGTACTTGCGCAGTTGACGATGAGTTTTTTTGCAAGCGGTAGAGTGCCGATTACCGCCCTCTCATTTTTATACGAAGATGGGCAACTTCAACCGATTTTTATTCTTGGAAAAAATCGTCGAAAGGATGAGAAACAATGAATGTATTTTACAATCGTGAAGGGATCGGAGATACGTTACTTATTACATTGAAAGCTGTCGATCCGCAAGTGCGAGCTTTTGAGAAAAAAGGAGATGTCGTGCGCATTTTCAATGAGCAGACAGGTGAGACAGTCGGTTACAATATTTTTCACGCATCTACATACGGTACATTTGAAGGAAATGGGGTCATTGAACGAACAGAACAACTGATTGCGACAATTAATGATATACTTCAAAAAAACGGTGTAGATGAGCAAGTAGCGGCTGATTTTTCACCGAAGTTTGTCGTTGGTTACGTGAAACAAAAAGAGAAACATCCGAATGCTGATAAGTTAAGCGTTTGTCAAGTCGATGTCGGTACGGAAACGTTGCAAATTGTATGTGGCGCTCCAAACGTTGAAGCTGGACAAAAAGTTGTTGTTGCAAAAGTTGGGGCAGTCATGCCAAGCGGTCTTGTCATTCAAGAGGCAGAGCTGCGTGGCGTAAAATCTTACGGAATGATTTGTTCTGCACGCGAACTAAACTTACCGAACGCTCCTCAAGAGAAAGGCATTCTCGTTTTAAATGATGAGTACGAAGTAGGCCAACCATTTTTCAGCTGACTTCCGTTGCGGCAGTCAGCTTTTTTTTGTGATAAAATAAAACTGAATGTACAAAGAAAGAGTGAGGACTGAATGGGTTGGTTAAAGGCATTATTTCGTTATTTATTTGGGGAGAACGATGAGATAAAAGAGACGCGAAAACACTCTCCATCCGTACCAAAAAACGAACATAAAGAGATGGAGGCGAAAGTCGTTTATGAATATCCGAAAGGGAAGTTTCGCTTTCCGTTAATTCCAGATGAACCGAAAGAAAGAAGAAAAGATAGAACAGATGAACCGTTGCCACAAACGGGTTCATTCGAGAAAAAAGTATATCGTCTCGATCGTAAAGCAAGTGAATCACGCGCATTTCGCCCAACGGATGTCCCATCACCTGTATTTGGTTATCAAAGAATGGAACGCGTAGAACGAAAAAATGAAGATAAACAAATGGTTGAATTTGAACTTCCGATTGTTGAAAAAGTCGAAACAAACGAATGTGTGAATGTAGAGGCAACTGAATCGATAGAAAAAGAAGAACATGTTGTTGCTGAGACAAACGAACATGCGCATATACAGGAGAGTGAGCCACTTCGTCATGAGGTGGACGATTTTGTTCACGAAAAGGAAGACGAAAAGCAAGAAGAAACAGAAATTGTTGAAGAAAAAACGGCACAAAAACAGCCACAAGAAAATAGAGAACAAGGGAGAGAAGAAGAAAAGGAGAAACAAGTACGGCAACGAAGTGGTGTGCCATACAATGTGATGATGTTAAAGCAAGATCGAGAAAAATGGAAAGAGCGACAAAAACAGTCAACATACGTGTTCCCGTCCTTATCATTGTTGCATCCACCACTCATCCGTCAAGAAGATGATGAAACATGGTTAAAAGAACAAGCGGAGCGGTTGAACGAGACGTTTAAAAATTTTAACGTTGGAGCAAAGGTTGTTCATGTAACGAAAGGGCCGACAGTTACTCGTTTTGAAGTACAGCCGGAACTTGGCGTGAAAGTGAATAAAATTACGAATTTAGCAGATGATATTAAATTAAATTTAGCAGCTGTCGATATTCGGATGGAAGCACCTATTCCAGGGAAAAACACAATAGGGATTGAAGTGCCGAATCGATCAAGTCGCCCGGTCTTTATTCGCGAAGTGTTACAAAGCGAAGCGTTTCAAAAGTCAGACTCTCCATTAACCGTTGCTTTAGGATTAGATATTTCAGGGAGACCCGTTGTGACCGATTTAAAAAAGATGCCTCATGGATTGATTGCTGGGGCAACAGGATCAGGGAAAAGTGTATGTATGAATGCGATGTTAGTCAGCTTGTTGTATAAAGCAACACCACATGAAGTGAAGTTGCTACTGATTGACCCGAAAATGGTTGAGCTTGCACCATATAATCATATTCCACACTTAGTCAGTCCGGTCATCACTGATGCAAAAGCAGCAACAGCAGCGTTAAAATGGGCTGTATCTGAAATGGAGCGACGATACGAACTATTTGCACATACGGGTGTACGTGATATAGTTCGTTATAACGAGTTAGTGCGAAAAGCACAAAAGCCGGAACAACATTTACCTTATATCGTCATTGTCATTGATGAGCTTGCCGATTTAATGATGGTTGCGCCAGCTGACGTCGAAGAAGCGATTTGCCGTATTGCTCAAAAAGCGCGAGCATGTGGTATGCACTTGCTTGTTGCTACACAGCGACCATCGGTGGACGTGATTACCGGTTTAATTAAAGCAAATATTCCAACACGCATTGCCTTTTCTGTATCGTCACAAATTGATTCACGCACGATTATTGATATAAACGGCGCGGAAAAGTTACTGGGGCGAGGCGATATGTTATTTTTAGAAAATGGAACGGCGAAACCGATTCGTTTACAAGGAAATTTCGTATCCGATGAAGAAATTGAGCGCGTCGTTGCCCATGTGCGTCAGCAAATGGAACCGTCTTATTTATTTCAACATGACGAGCTGTTGCAACAACATGTACAAGCTGATGAAGATGATGAATTGTTTTATGAGGCGTGTGAGTTTGTTGTTCAACAGGGGGGCGCTTCCACATCAAGTTTACAACGCCGCTTTCGCATTGGCTACAATCGAGCGGCACGTTTAATTGAGATGATGGAACAACGCGGAATCGTATCAGCTCCGAAAGGAAGTAAGCCGCGTGATGTTTTAATTGATGAGCAAGATCTTGAGCAACTACAAGATACGATTTAGATCAAGTGGTCGTGAAATAGAAAACATGCTATGCTAAATAAGTGAAAACGATGGTTGAAGGGGAAAGCAAAATGAAAGAAATCGAATTAAAGCTACAAGGAAAGATTAAACGGCTAACGAATAAAACGTTTAAATTTGATGAGCGTGTGCGAGATGGTTGGTTTTCAGCTGTATATTTTTTAAAAACGCGCGAAATTGTAAAAGAATTTCGTCCAAATAATATTGTCACGATGCAGTTTTTCCAAAAAGAACATGCAGTCTTATGCGGAACGGATGAAGTGATTGCTTTGTTGCATACATTTGCGGACGAACCAGAAAAATTAGAAATTTATTCATTAAAAGACGGAGATAAAATTAGCCCGTTTGAAACGGTGTTGACCATCACAGGTCCGTATCAAAATTTCGGATATTTAGAAGGGATTATTGACGGGATTTTGGCGCGCCGAACATCTGTAGCAACAAACGTGTATAACGTCGTTAAAGCTGCCGCTTTGTCAGGTGTGCAAAAACCGGTCATTTTTATGGGGGATCGTGATGACCATTTTATGATGCAAGCGGGTGATGGATATGCCGCTTTTATTGGCGGTTCAACCGCGCAAGCGACCCATGCGATGAACGAATGGTGGGGGAAACAAGGAATGGGAACGATGCCGCATGCGCTCATTCAATTGTTTGATGGGGATGTTGTTGCGGCAGCAAAGGCGTACCACACAAAATATCCAGATGACGATTTAATCGTTCTTGTCGATTATAATAATGACTGTATTACAGATGCACTGAAAGTGGCGCGAGAGTTTGGTGATAAGTTAAAGGCTGTTCGCGTCGATACGTCTCGAACGATGATCGATCAATATTTTATTCGTCACCCAGAAGTGCTTGGCACATTTGATCCGCGCGGTGTCAATCCACCACTTATTTTCGCTTTGCGTGAGGCACTTGATCGCGAAGGATTTGAGCATGTGAAAATTGTTGTTAGTGGCGGATTCAACGAACAGCGCATTATTGAGTTTGAAAAACAAGGTGTGCCAGTTGATATGTACGGTGTAGGAAGCAGTTTGTTAAAAGTACACATCGGCTTTACTGGCGATAACGTATTGTTAAACGGAAAACATCAAGCGAAAGCAGGGCGCCGTTATCGTCCAAATCCACGCCTTGAAAAAGTGGAGTATACTGGTCAGTAACACGGAAAAACTGATAGAAGAATGATGCTTCTATCAGTTTTTCTTATCATCGCGGTGAAACGATGGTATAATGAAGTTTGTTACATAAGATGAAAATAGCAAAACGGAATTTGTGTCATATACTGCTATATAGATCAACGATAGTTGGTGGAGGTTTTTTTATGACTATTTACCATTTTGTCGGCATTAAAGGTACTGGAATGAGCGCACTTGCTCAAGTGTTACATGATATGAAATGTGTTGTGCAAGGTTCAGACTATGATAAGCGGTTTTTTACGCAAGAGGCTTTAGAAGAACGTGGGATTCCCATTCTTCCATTTCGGGCGGAAAATATTCAAAAAAATATGGTTGTGATTGCAGGGAACGCATTTCCAGATACTCATGAAGAAATTGTAGCCGCTCGCGAACTCGGTGTACCAGTCATTCGTTATCATCAGTTTTTAGGTGAATTTTTGCAGAAATTTACTAGTATCGCTGTGACTGGCGCCCATGGGAAGACGTCAACAACAGGATTGCTCGCTCATGTGATGCAAGGAGCGCAACCGACGTCATATTTAATCGGAGATGGTTCCGGAAAGGGAAGAGAAGGAAGTAAATATTTTGTATTTGAAGCGTGCGAATATCGTCGTCACTTTTTAGCATATTGCCCTGATTATGCGATTATGACAAATATTGATTTCGATCATCCAGATTATTTTGCAAATATTGAAGATGTGTTTTCTGCATTTCAACAAATGGCGTGGCAAGTGAAAAAAGGAATTATTGCTTGCGGGGATGATGAATATTTACAAAAAATTCAAGCGAAAGTTCCTGTTGTTTTTTATGGGTTTGCTGAAGATAATGATTTTCAAGCACGAAATATTGTGAAAACATCAGAAGGTACATCGTTTGATGTGTTTGTGCGCCATACGTTTTTTGCTTCTTTCCATATTCCTCGATATGGCGATCATAACGTACTGAATGCGCTTGCTGTCATTGCGCTTTGCCATTACGAAGGGATTGATGTGAGCATTATTCAAGAACGATTAAAAACGTTTCCTGGGGTGAAACGTCGCTTCCATGAGAAACCGTTTGGTTCACAAGTGCTTATTGATGATTATGCTCATCATCCGACGGAAATACGGGCAACGATCGAGGCGGCAAGACAAAAGTATCCAGATCGTCAAATTGTTGCGATTTTTCAACCGCACACATATACACGGACGCAAACATTTTTACAAGAGTTTGCTGAAAGTTTATCGCTTGCTGATGCGGTATATTTGTGCGATATTTTTGGCTCAGCGCGCGAGCACCAAGGGAAATTATCCATCGAGGATTTGCGTGCAAAAATTGATGGGGCTAAACTGTTGCATGAGGAACAAGTTGACGTGTTAAAACACCATGATCACGCTGTCCTTATTTTTATGGGAGCAGGCGATATTCAAAAATTTCAAGAGAAATACGAACAATCGGTTCACGTATAAGCAAAAAGCAACTATGATGCGCTCATAGTTGCTTTTTTCATTTGTTCGTATGTGATGTTCCAATGTGAAGCATGCCACTTTACTCCTTGTTCAGTCACCCATAACACTTGAGGAGATTCATGCTTTACTTGGAGCGCTTCTGCGATATGCTGTGACAACGGACGAGCGTGTTGTACATGTAAGTAATAGGCGCGAATGTGTGGAAAATCGTTTGTAAACCGTTCAAATTCTAGCCATGCCCGATGGCTAATTGGGCATGTAAGGCTATGTTTCATAAATAAAAACGGGCGATGTGACAAGAAAATTTGCTCAAATTGTTCAATTGTTTCAACTTTCTCCATGTGCATCAGTTCCTTTATTCAAACGTTTTTCGACATCATGAACCGCTTGTTCGGTTTCTTTTAATAACTGTTCCACATCTGATGAAGGAAGCGGAATCGGGATAGATGAAATGGAATGCGATTTCTCTTGTTCGCTTTTTATCGGTTCTTCTTTTTCTTCACTTTTTCTCCATTCATTTATATTGTTTTCTTTGAAATCATTCAACAGTTGTTTTCCATGTTGTGCTGATTCGGTTAATAACTGCTTTCCGCGTTCGCTCGACAAAAAGAGTGCTGCTGCTGCACCTGCAATTCCCCCAACAATGGCCCCGAGTAGAAAAGAACCGTTTTTCGCCATATGAATGCCTCCTTACTTTCGTTTCTCTTTCCATTTTGTCCATATTTCAATGAGTGTTTGTCCCCACTGAATTGCCTGCGCAATTTTTTTTTCGTTTGTTGTTAACGTTTTAGAAATCGAGTTGCTAAATGTTTGAACGGTAACACCTACTTGTTTTACTGCATCGAATACGCTTTGCAAGCTTTCTGCTTTTTTATGCACGTCATCTGCAAGCGCGTTCGTCTTATGTAGTAATTGTGCCGTTTCTTTCCCAATTTCATGCATTTGTTTTTCAACTTCTTCTACTGTTTTTGCAACGTGTTGCAATGTCGTTTGAAGTGTTTTTAATGTTTGGACGACATAAATAACTAAAATGAGAAAGGCGATGGAGATGAGCGCAATGCTACTATACAAAACGATGTTCATTGTAAAACCCCTTTCTGTCTATCTTATATTTCATTCGACAAAAAGAGAAAAAATCCTGCAAAAAACTCCAAATTTTTTGTAGATCGGTTACAATATACATGTACATACGATGGAATGGAGGAATACAAAATGAAAGATCCGCGCATTGAAAAATTAGCGAAAAATTTAATTCATTACTCGCTTCGCCTACAAAAAGGGGAGAAAGTATTAATCGAAAACTTCGGTTTGCAGCGAGAGCTCGTCATTGCACTTGTGCGTGAAGCGTACGCTGTAGGAGCGTATCCGTTTGTTTCATTAAAAGATCATCAAGTCGATCGTGCGCTTTTGCTTGGTGCACAAGAAGAGCAGTTTCACATGATGGCTGAATTTGAAGCAAACGTCATGAAAGAAATGGATGCTTACATCGGCTTACGTGCAGGGGATAACATTAATGAGTTTGCGGATGTACCAGCTGACAAAATGAAAATTCATGGAAAAACAATTATGCAAAAAGTGCATCGGGACATTCGTGTACCGAAAACGAAATGGGTCGTGCTCCGCTATCCGAATCCGTCTATGGCACAGCTTGCGAAAATGAGTACAGAGGCGTTTGAAGATTTTTATTTCAACGTATGTAACTTAGACTACGGCAAAATGGATAAAGCGATGGATGCCCTTGTTGAGTTGATGAATAAAACAGACGAAGTGCGCATTACAGGACCAGGTACAGATTTAACGTTCTCCATTAAAGATATTCCTGCTATAAAATGTTCAGGTCAAATGAACATTCCAGATGGAGAAGTGTATACCGCTCCTGTTCGCGATTCCGTCAATGGTACAATTACATTTAATACGCCTTCACCTTATCAAGGCTTTACGTTTGAAAATGTCAAATTAACGTTTAAAGACGGAAAAATTATTGAAGCAACAGCAAACGATACAGAACGTATTAATCAAATTTTTGATACAGATGAAGGGGCGCGTTACATCGGCGAATTTGCAATCGGAGTCAACCCGTACATTCAACATCCGATGCAAGACATTTTATTTGATGAAAAAATCGATGGTAGCTTCCATTTCACACCAGGTCAATGTTACGATGAAGCGTACAATGGCAACCATTCGAACATCCATTGGGATATGGTTATGATTCAACGTCCAGAATATGGTGGCGGTGAAATATATTTTGATGGTGTGCTCATTCGTAAAGACGGCCGTTTTGTTCTCCCAGAGTTAGAGCCGTTAAATCCAGAAAACTTAAAATAAAAGAAAAAAAGCAACTATGGGCTACTCATAGTTGCTTTTTCTTCTGCCAAATAATTTCAAGTTGATCACCTGGGGCAAGCGTCTCGTAAAATGTTGTCGGTTTTCCGTTTTTCAGTAATGTAAATGTTGTTGACGCTCCTTGAGGAATATCAACTTGGACGTATTGAAATATATCTTGAAAAATAAACGGCTCGATTTTTCGCTGGCTAAATTGAAGCTCATCTCCATGTTGAACGAGATCGTCCTCATGAAGCTGTTCACCGTTACGATAAAACGCACCAATTTGTTTTGTTAATGTTAACGTTTCACCGTTAAATATAATTGGAAGCGAGTAATGAATGTTCAACTGTCTTGCTTCCGCTATTTGAGCGATTGTTCGCTGTTTTTGTTCATGAACGACGATGTGATCGCCGTCTTCAAATGAGGTATAGCGTTGGCACTCCATTCCATTTCGATATATCGTTGCGCCCCATTCAGGAAACTTTATTTTTTTTCCGTTTAACGTGATCGTAAATGGCTCGAGATGTTGGAGAAGATGGTCGTTTTTTGTTGCTTGCAAAAGTTGTTCCATCGTTTCTGGCATATGGACGACAATGGCGTCTCGATCACATAAAACAGCATCGAGGGAAGCAGGTTCCCCGTTCCGCAACACAAGCGGTTCAATCGTATATTGTTGCCCATTGATCGTCACTTGTTTTGTCGGTAATGATTCAAGCAAATCACGAAGTTGAATGGTTGCTTGCTTTCCGTCTTTCCCTTTTTCAACAACGATATGGTCGCCGTTTTTAATCGGTGTATCGAACGTTGCTGGTTCACCGTTTCTCATAATGATTGGTGGCTCTCCGTGTGTTCCGGGAACTGTAATTGTATTTCCATTGAGCGTAACGACGCAAGCTAAGCCGGGTTTGCCGTATAGTTTATGTAATTGAATACCTGCAGTTAATAGTGCATCACCGATCGTCAATTGTTTCATATCAAATAAACGAATCGATTGTCCGTTTACCTCTACTGTTACGTATTGAATGGGTGTTTGCTTTGCAGCGATCGCAATGCCAATAGGGGTTACGAGTTCTGGACGATGTTTCATTTCTTCACGATCGATGTGCAATTTTTGAATGGCATCAATGCCGCGAATGGCGACGCGATTTTCTGGCAGATGAAGTTTTTGAGCAAGCCGTTTTGGCAGTTCTGGCGTCAAGCTTCCTCCTCCAACAAGCATCACCGCTTTCGGCGGTTGATCGTTATTTAATCGTAAAATTTCTTGGCTGATCGCATCAGCAAGTCGATCAATCGCCTCAGAAATAGTTGCAATCATTTGTTCGCGAGACACTTCTGTTTCAAAACCGAGAATGTCTGTAATCGTTACTGTTTCTTTTGTATGTAAGTCACGTTTTGCCTGTTCTGCAAGAGGGAAATCGAGTAAATATGCATCAGAAATCGCTTCTGTAATTTCATCGCCCGCCATCGGTACCATTCCGTAAGCAATCACTGTCCCGCCATCTGTAATCGCGATATCAGACGTTCCTGCACCAATATCTACAAGCGCAACATTTAATCGCCGCATCGTCGGAGGGATGAGTACATTTAGGGCAGCGATCGGTTCGAGTGTTAGCGCCTCCATTTCTAAATGGGCACGTTGCAATGCTGCAAGAAGCGACTCGACGACAAGTTTCGGTAAAAATGTGGCGATGACTTCAACGCTCGCTTCATCTCCTTGTTGATCAATTAAGCTACCGATTTCTTCACCATCAATTTCATAGCGCGTCACCGAATAACCGACGCAGTAATAATGATGACTTTTTTCATTCGATGATTTTTCCGCTAACGTCATTTGTGCTTGTTGAACGGCGGCGAGTTCTAAGTATGTGACATCTTCATGAGTTAAAAGCGGTTTTCCTTTCACTGAAATCGTTGTTTTTCCTTTTTCTGTTTTTAATGAACGACCTGCTGCTGCGACGCATACACGTGTAAGAGACCCATGCCGTTCCTCTAACGTTTTTTTTATATCGATAATGACTTTCGCAACAGCAAGTACGTCATGAATTTGTCCGTCAAGCATGGCCCGTTCTTCATGTTCTTTGATGACAATGTCTTCAACTTGATATTGTCCGTCTGTTTCCTTTAAAATAATGCCAACCACTGAACGAGTGCCGATATCTAATGCAAAAATCAAGCTTCCCACCTTCTTTTTCGAAAATTAAAAAATTCTTTATTGCTTAAACGCGTTTTATAAATAAAGGGGTGACAACTTTATCCACTTCGTTTATAATAATCTCTAATTATATAGAAATGTACCATATTTTTTAGCTTATATAAAGAAAGGATGAGATGAATGAGTAACGAACGATTAGATGAGCTGAGAGCAAAGATTGATGAGTTAAATTTACAGTTGTTAAAGTTAATTAATGAACGTGGACGCCTTGTTCAAGAAATCGGGAAAATTAAAGATGCCCAAGGGACGTATTTTTATGATCCTGTTCGTGAAAGAAAAATGTTGGATTTAATTTTAGAACATAACGACGGCCCGTTTGATACGGCGACGTTAAAACATATTTTTAAAGAAATTTTTAAAGCCGGTCTTGATTTACAAGAAGATGATCATAAAAAAGCATTGCTCGTATCTCGAAAGAAAAAGCCAGAAAATACGATTGTCGATGTGAAAGGGGAAAAAATCGGCGATGGCAATCAATATTTTGTCATGGGACCATGCGCCGTTGAAAGCTATGAACAAGTGGCGGAAGTTGCACAAGCAATCAAGCGTCACGGTTTAAAATTGTTGCGAGGGGGAGCGTATAAACCACGCACATCACCATACGATTTCCAAGGTCTTGGAGTAGAAGGGTTAAAAATTTTAAAACGTGTAGCAGATGAATTCGATTTAGCGGTTATTAGTGAAATTGTGACGCCTGCAGATATTGAAACAGCGCTTGATTATATTGACGTCATTCAAATCGGGGCGCGCAATATGCAAAACTTTGAGTTGCTCAAAGCGGCTGGGCAAGTGAATAAACCGGTGTTGTTAAAGCGTGGATTAGCTGCAACGATTGAAGAGTTTATTCATGCGGCAGAATACATTATGTCGCAAGGAAATGGACAAATCATTTTGTGTGAACGTGGCATTCGCACATATGAAAAAGCGACGCGCAACACGCTTGACATTTCTGCAGTGCCGATTTTGAAAAAGGAAACGCACTTACCTGTTTTTGTTGATGTGACACATTCGACAGGGCGTCGAGATTTACTTTTACCGTGTGCGAAAGCAGCGCTTGCCATTGGGGCGGATGGCGTCATGGCTGAAGTGCATCCTGATCCTGCTGTGGCGTTATCTGATTCCGCACAACAGATGGACATTGATCAGTTCAATGAGTTTATGGAAGAATTAAAATCATTTCAAAAACAATTTGTAAAAGCATAACGAGAAGAAGCTGGTGATTTGTTCGCCAGCTTTTCTTTTTCTTATGAATTTATTTGTGAAAACGTTGCACTTGGGTAATCATTTATCGTATGATATTTTTACATAAAATTGCGATGTACGACAGTTTTCGATATATAGAGCGCTGAAAAGGAGTGTGTATGTGATGAATGTAACAATTTATGATGTCGCAAGAGAAGCAAACGTGTCGATGGCGACCGTTTCACGTGTAGTAAATGGGAACCCAAACGTAAAGCCTTCTACACGCAAAAAAGTATTAGAAGTGATTGAGCGACTCGGATATCGTCCGAATGCGGTGGCTCGCGGATTAGCAAGTAAGAAGACGACGACAGTCGGAGTAATTATTCCAGATATATCAAGCATTTTCTTTGCAGAAATGGCTCGCGGCATCGAAGATATTGCAACGATGTATAAGTATAACATTATTTTAAGTAATTCAGATCAAAATAAAGAAAAAGAGATGCATTTATTAAATACGATGTTGGCAAAACAAGTCGATGGCATTTTATTTATGGGCGGCGATGTCACTGAAGAGCATGTCGAGCAGTTTAAAAAGTCAGATGTACCGATTGTATTAGCTGCAACCATTGAAAAAAACAATATTATTCCATCCGTCAATATTGACTATGAGCAAGCGGCATATGATGCAGTACATATGTTAATCGAAAAAGGACATAAACGAATTGCTTATGTGACAGGGCCGCTAAATGACCCAATTAACGGATTGAAAAAATTAGCTGGTTATCGCCGCGCTTTAGAAGAAGCGAATATTGCTTATGATGACGAGCTCGTCGTTGAAGGGGATTACACGTATGATTCAGGAATGGAAGCATATGAAAAACTAGCCGAACTTGCCGAGCGACCAACAGCCATTTTTGTTGGGACAGATGAAATGGCGCTTGGTGTCATTCATGGGGCCCAAGACCGTGGTGTGCGCATTCCTGATGAATTAGAAGTAGTCGGTTTTGATAACACTCGTTTAGCTACAATGGTTCGCCCGAAGCTAACGACAGTCGTACAGCCGATGTACGATATTGGTGCGGTAGCGATGCGTTTATTAACAAAATATATGAACAAAGAACATGTGGACAATCACATTGTTGTATTACCACATCGAATTGAATATCGCGATTCGACAAAATCATAAAGAGGCAGAAGCCTCTTTATGATTTTTTTAAAAGATAAGAAAGTATAAAATTTGGAGTTGATGTCTAGCTCCAAGCGCCATCGGCTCGAGTCGCTTCGCCCATTCTTTCGGCGGCTAAGCTTCCTCGGTGGGGCTTGTGCGCTCTTCGCGGAGCCAAGGATGGCGACATTTCGCCGTTGCCCGCAGGACGCGGGCTGCCTTTAGGCGAAATGGGGGGCGCTTTGCGCTTTTCTTATAAACTGTAGATGAGCAAATTTACTAACATAAATTTACAACCAAACAAAAAAGAAGACATGAACCCGATTCCTTGGTTAGAATAGATGTGCCACAACTATCCACAAGGAGGTTCATGTCTCATGAATAGATTAGCACATCATCAAGGAATTCACAAGTTTTTCACGATGTTGGGGTTGGCCCTTTATTTCTCGAAACCTGTGATGAAGCATCTCGTTCATATCGTGGATGCGCTGACCACCAAAGGATTTGCGGGAACATTGACCGATCTTCATCATTGGAGTTTTCATCCGAACCACCGCACGACACTCAGCCATTTTTTCACGAAAAGCCCATGGGAGGAAGAGACGCTGCTTCGCAAACTCCAGCAGTGGGTGCTTCATCGTGTCGAACGCAGCTCGAAACGAGAGAATCAACCCATTTTTGTTTCGATCGATGATACGATTTGCCAAAAAACGAAGCCCTCGTCACGGGCAACACACGCCATTCAAGGGTGTGATTGGCACTATTCTCACGCAGAGAAAAAGTCGATCTGGGGACATTCTCTCGTTTGGCTCATGGTTCATACGATGACCCAAGCGTTTCCTTTTGCCTTTCGCCTCTACGACAAGACGGTGGGGAAAAGCAAAGGGGAACTCGCGATCGAGATGCTTTCTTCGTTGGATGTGAGTCGACCCGTTTATGTGCTCATGGACTCTTGGTATCCATCGAAAACCCTCGTGGGAGCCTGCTTGAAAAAAGGGTTCCACGTCATCGCGATGCTCAAGACGAATCGGATTCTCTATCCAAAAGAGACGGCCATTCAAGCAAAGGAATTTGCCAAATCTATGGAGCCACGGGATACCCGCCTCGTCACGGTGGGAAAAGAGCGTTATCGGGTGTATCGCTACGAAGGTGCTCTGAACGGTCTCAAGGATGCCGTGGTGCTGCTCGCATGGAAAGCCGATCAGCCGATGACGCCGAAACATCTTCATTGCGTCTTGAGCACCGATCGCGAGCTAAGCGATGAAGAGATCTTGCGCTACTATGCTGCACGTTGGTCGATCGAATGTTTTTTCCGTCAAGCGAAAGACCAGCTGAAACTCGATGGATACCGCGTTCGCGGGCGTCGGGCGGTGAAACGGTATTGGATCTTGGTGCAACTTGCGTATGTGTACAGCATGTTCGAGTCGAACAGTGATTTTTCGGATGGGCTCGATCTCCTGCGCAAGAGAAAAGGACATAGCCTCGTGGAGTTCATTTATCGTGCAGCAAAACAAAATATTCCCATTGATACCGTGAAAAAACAGCTCCACGTGGCATAAGGGATACCCTGTTTGTCTCTTTTTAAATGGTAATTATTGTAATTAAAATTGCTCAACTACAGTTATAAATTTAATCGTTGTTTATTGCTTCGAATCGGTTGAAGTGCTTTGATGACAGTTTGGGCATTTTTTTCTGTAATTTCTGCTTTTCTCGGAATGGGTGGATATAAGTCGTCCGGGTCATCCCATTCGAGCGGTAAAGAAACGGGTGCATGTTGTTGCCAGCGAGCAATCCATTCTTCCGGTAAACGTCCAGAAATATCGGATTGTTCTGTCATTTCAAGCCATAATAGCGCCCATGCACGCGGAACAACGCGCCAAATGTCGTATCCTCCGCCACCGACTGCAATCCAACGACCGTTGCAATATTGATGAGCAATTTGATGTGCAAGTTTTGGAATTTCGCGATACATGCGCATCGTCCCACATAAATGAGTTAACGGATCGTAATAATGAGCGTCCACACCGTTTTGGGTTAAAATGACGTCAGGCCGAAAGAAGTCGGCGATTTCCATGAGTGCTTCTTTATATGCTGCTAGCCAAGACTCATCTTCTGTAAACGCGTCGACAGGAATGTTAAAGGAGTAGCCATATCCTTTTCCTTGTCCTCGTTCATTGACATTTCCTGTACCAGGGAATAAGTAACGCCCTGTTTCGTGAATGGAAAATGTACAAACATTTGGGTCGTCATAAAACGTCCATTGTACCCCATCACCATGATGGGCATCTGTGTCGACGTATAAAACGCGGACACCGTATTTTTCTTGCATATATTTAATGGCGACAGAACTGTCATTGTAAATGCAAAATCCGGATGCTTTGCCGCGGAATCCATGATGAAGCCCTCCGCCTAAACTGAGCGCATGCTCAGCTTTTCCAGAAAGCACGTAATCAACCGCTGTTAATGTTCCTCCAACAAGAAGGGCGCTCGCCTCATGCATGTTTGGAAAAATAGGTGTATCTTCCGTTCCTAAGCCATAATTGATTGCAATTTCTTCTGAAAGTTGTCCCTTCCCCGCTTTTTTTACTGCTTCAATGTAATCTATATCGTGAACAAGAGCTAGCTCTTCATCTGTGGCAAGACGCGGTGCTACAATTTGTGAATCATGGAGCGCACCGACCGTTTGTAATAAGTCATATGTTAGTTTGACACGCAGTTGATTGAACGGATGGCGATCATGGAATTTATACGTTTGAAATGCATCGGAATAAACGAACACACTATTTTTGCTCATGATGAAACCCCCGGCAAGTTTGGCCATAGTACGTCGTATCCTTGCGCTTTTAAATCATCAATAATCGCCATCGGGTTCATCGTTTGAATACGAAACACGAGCACTTTATACTTTTCATCTTGATCAGGATATACAAGAACGCTTGAAATATTGATGTTCCGTTTTTGAAAAACAGAAGCGACTTCACTTAACATCCCTGTTCGGTTCGGCACTTTAATTTCAATTTGTGAGCCGGGCTGATGAGCCCCTGTTAATTGTACGAGCGTATATAGCAAATCGCTTTCCGTAATAATGCCGACGAGTTTATTTTCTTTGACGATTGGCATGCAGCTGATGCGATGTTCGTAAAATAAAGCTGCCACTTCTTCGACGAAATCAAGCGGGTGACCTGTAATGACGTTTGTTTTCATAATGGTGCTTAACGGTTTTTGTAAATCTTCTACATGTTCATTTGCGTGGAAAATCGATGGGCTTGCATCACGTAAATCACGATCGGTGACGATTCCAATGACATGATATTCCTCATCGACAATTGGTAAGTGACGAATGTTTTTTTGCTTGACAATATTTAACGCATCGGCAATTGTATTTGACGGTTTTAGTGCGATGACATCCGTTTTCATCATTTGTTCGACAATCATTTCCCCATCCCCTTTGTTTTTAATACATAAAGCGGTTCATAAAGCGAAGTTGATCAAATTTTTGGATCGACTGTTGATCGACGCGTTTCCCAATACGCGCCATTAAGCAGTTAGCTGGATGCGAACAAATTTCAGGATCGTCCGTTGCATACCAAACGAGTCCGCCCGCGTTCATCATTTTCTCCATCACTTTTCGATATTCCCATACGTTTAAACCGGTTCGTTTTAAATCCCAATGCCAATAGTACTCTGTTGTAATGATGATGTAATCTTCCATCGCATCATCCATCATCGCTACTTTCAATAAATTTTTTCCGACACCACACCCTCGAAATTCTGGAATGACTTCGATTGCCCCGAGTTCGATTAAATTTTCCATCTTCCCTTGTGACCATCTTTCAAGGGGATCAGGATACAAGAACGTGACGTAACCAACGATCGTATGACCGTGGCGGGCAATAATAATTCGTCCTTCTGGAAGGCCTGCAATTTCAATGAGCGCTTGATGTTGTTGGTGCGGTTGACGAAACGCTGTTAAATCATGATGAAATTCGTAGCTAGCTAATTTTTCTGGAGAAATCGGTCCCTCAATAATTAACGTTCCTTTCGGTGTTTTTAATTGTTTTGCGTTATATGTTTTTTTATGCTCCATTGCCCCACCGCCTACTGAAATAATCTCACTTCAATTATACATAAAAAAATAAAAATTAAATCGTTTTCATAATAAACATTAATGAAAATTTTTTAAAAATTGAGAAATTGTTTATAGTATAATATAATACGAATGTAAACACTTCAAACAAGGGGGAGTTTGGGATGATTAAAGTGGAAACGCTACCAGTCATTCAAGGGGATTTCAATTTAAAAAACTATGAAGAAACGTATAAAACGTTTGACTGGTCTGAAGCAGAAAAGTATTTTTCGTGGTATGAAACAGGAAAAGTAAACATGGCGTATGAAGCGATTGATCGTCATGCAGAAACGTTCCGAAAAAACAAAGTGGCTCTTTATTATCGTGATGCGACAAGAGAAGAAAAGTACACATTTAAAGAAATGAAGGAGTTTTCAAACAAAGTAGCCAACGTGTTAAAAGAAGTGGCCGATGTAGAAAAAGGCGATCGCGTCTTCATTTTTATGCCTCGCTCGCCTGAACTGTACTTCTCTGTGCTTGGAGCAATTAAACTTGGCGCAATTGTTGGACCTCTTTTTGAGGCGTTCATGGAAGGAGCGGTACGTGACCGTTTAGAAGATAGCGAAGCAAAAGTGATTATTACGACGCCGGAGCTTTTACCACGTGTACCTGTAAATGAATTACCAGCGTTAAAATACGTATTTTTAGTCGGAGATGACATCAAAGAAGAAGGGCCGTTTTTTGATTTGAAAAAGCGGATGAACGCAGCAAGCAAACATTTTCAGATTGAATGGGTCGGACGCGAGGACGGACTTATTTTACATTATACATCTGGTTCAACAGGAAAACCAAAAGGTGTACTGCATGTGCATAACGCGATGATTCAACATTATCAAACAGCAAAATGGGTATTAGATTTAAAAGAAGATGACGTATATTGGTGCACGGCTGATCCGGGTTGGGTGACAGGAACTTCGTACGGCATTTTCGGTCCATGGCTTTGTGGGGCATCAAATGTCATTGTAGGTGGGCGCTTTAACCCTGAAGCATGGTATAAAACGATTGAAGACTACGGTGTTACGGTATGGTATAGTGCACCGACGGCGTTTCGTATGTTAATGGGTGCTGGGGACGAGCTTGTGAAAAAGTTTGATTTGCGCTCGCTTCGCCATATTTTAAGCGTAGGGGAACCGCTCAATCCAGAAGTCGTCCGTTGGGGAATGAAAGTGTTCAATCGCCGTATTCACGATACGTGGTGGATGACAGAAACAGGGGCACAACTCATTTGTAACTATCCGTGTATGGAAATTAAGCCGGGATCGATGGGGAAACCAATTCCAGGAGTAAAGGCAGCGATTGTTGACGATCAAGGAAATGAGTTACCGCCATATCGCATGGGCAATTTAGCAATTAAAAAAGGTTGGCCTTCAATGATGCGCGCGATTTGGAACAATCCACAAAAATACGAGTCGTACTTCTTACCTGGTGATTGGTATGTATCTGGCGATTCGGCATATATGGATGAAGACGGATATTTCTGGTTCCAAGGACGAATTGATGATGTCATTATGACAGCGGGAGAGCGTGTTGGTCCGTTTGAAGTGGAAAGCAAACTCGTTGAACATCCTGCTGTTGCAGAAGCAGGTGTTATCGGAAAGCCAGATCCGGTGCGCGGTGAAATTATTAAAGCGTTTGTTGCTTTACGAGAAGGGTACGAGCCATCAGAAGAATTAAAAGAAGATATTCGTAACTTTGTGAAAAAAGGTTTAGCTGCGCATGCGGCGCCACGTGAGATCGAGTTCCGGGATAAGCTACCAAAAACGCGAAGTGGAAAAATTATGCGTCGCGTCTTGAAAGCTTGGGAACTAAACTTACCAACAGGCGACTTATCAACAATGGAAGACTAAAAAAATCGGGCATGGCCCGATTTTTTTAGTTTGTTGATGACTGTTCTTCCGCTGGTATTTCTATCGGTTGTTCATCGGTTGATTGTTCGGGTGGTGTCGCAGGTAACAGACGAACGATGTTGGACGGATTCGATTCCAATCCAGCGATATCGACAGCCGTCACGTAATATATTCCTTGTTTTAACGGGATGCTTTTTTGTTCGCCTTTACGTATGGTAGCGATAACTTGAAACGTAGCTGTTTCGGATGAAGCGTAGTATACCCGATAACCGATGACGTCTTGTTCATGATGTTCGTTCCAAACGAGCGTCGTTCCTTTTTGTTGTACAGCTAGTGGATCAGGTTTTTTCCCGTTTTCTTGAAGCGTTTTTGCGACAAATACATGTTTCCATTTATCGTTTTGCGGGAGTAATTTGCTCATATCTTTTATATGTTGAATTCCCCACTGTTCAAGTAACGAAGCATCGATCATTACGCCTTCTTTTGTAAATTCTTTCGGTGTTGTCGGTAAAGAGGCGTATCGTTCTCCGCTCAACTCAACGAAAGCTCCGCTAATTAAATACGGGTCTTCTTTTTTCGGTACAAACGCTGTATTGAATAAATCGCTTTCGATCAGTCCGAATCGTTTACACGTTTCTGATGGAAGTAATCCAGAAATTGCGCAATATGAGCGTTGAACAATTCCTCCAGGCATTTGGAATCGTTCTTTCGGCGCAATCAATTCTGGGCGAATATCGTACGCCCCATTCATCAGCTGTGCCCATAGCAATAAGTTTCTTTGTGAATATGATAACCCTTTATAGCTTTTTTCAAGCGGCTTTGGTGTATCGTATCCTATCCAAGTACCGAACGTTACATTTGGATTTGTCGCAACAAACCAAGCGTCCTTTGTATTTTGGCTCGTTCCTGTTTTTCCAGCCCAATCTGCTGAAAATTTTAACTTGCCATTTAAAAAGGCTGCTGTGCCAGAGCGAATCACATCGCGCATCATATCGATTGTTAAATATGCTGTTTGAGGCGAAAACACCTCGACTGGTTTTGTCTCGTGTTCATATACAACTTTCCCATTTTTATCGATAATTTTTTCGATTAAATACGCGTCAATGAACTTTCCATCATTTGCAAATGTTGCATATGCGTTTACATTTTCTTCGATCGTTACTCCTTTTGTTAATCCCCCAAGGGCAAGGGATAAATGATGTCCATCTCCCGTCGTTAAGCTTGTGAAGCCCATTTTTTCTAAATATGAAATGGGGCGTTGGTCGATGATGCGCGCATATGTCCGAATCGCAGGAATGTTATACGATTTTTTTAGCGCATGACGAACCGATGTTAAGCCGTGTGTTTTACCATCTGCATTTTTTGGGCGATATGGGCCTTGTTGTGTAGGAATTTCTAAATCAATATCTGGAATGACAGTTCCTGGTTGAACAATGCCCATTTCCATTGCTGGTGCATAAACGAGAAGCGGCTTCATCGTTGAACCGTTCGAACGATACGCTTGGGTGGCGTGATTCAGTTGTTCTCTGTTATAATCTCGTCCACCGACAAAGCTAATAATACGCCCTGTTTTGTTTTCGATTAAAATCGCTCCGACTTCTACCGGTTGACGAACAGAAATCATTTGTCCTGTTTTTTCATCTCTTTTCCGCACAACTGTATCGCTTCCAAAGTACGGATATTTTTCGACAATCGCTTTCATCCGCTCATATATGTCTTTATCAATCGTTGTGTAAATCGTGTAGCCGTTTTGGCGTAATTGTTTTTCGGCTTTTTCGGCATATTCTTTATATAACTGGTCGTTGGAACGTACATCTTGCCGTTCGTATCCATCTTTTTTCGCTAATAAATCGATGAAAATCTCTTTAGCGCGACGTTCGATTTCAAACGTCAGCCATGGATATTTTTCCACTGGAGATGGCAAGGAAGAAACAAAGTCTTTTGTAATGTCGTATGATAACGCGGCCTTATATTCCTCTTCTGAAATGTATCCAGCTTTTTTCATGCGCGTTAATACAGTTTTCATCCGATTTAGCGCGGGAGATAAATCGCTTTTTAGTTCCCCTTCGCTTGTAAACGGTGTATAGCGAAATGGACTTTGTGGCAATCCTGCTAAAAAAGCAGCTTGCGGCAGCGTTAATTCTTTTGCATCGACGCCGAAAACGCCTTTTGCGGCAGCTTGCACGCCGGCAATATTTCGCCCAGATGCGTTCCTCCCGAACGGCACAACGTTAATGTAGGCTTCCAATATTTCATCTTTTGAGAAAAACTTTTCAAGTCGTAAAGCGAGCAACACTTCTTTTGCTTTTCTCTCAAACGACACTTCGCTCGTTAAAATTTGATTTTTTACAAGCTGTTGAGTTAATGTACTTCCTCCGCTACGTGTCGAGGAGTTTGTTGCTTCTTGGAAAATGGCACGTATAATAGCTTTTGGTACAACCCCTTTATGTTCATAAAAATGTTCATCTTCTGTAGCGATGACCGCTTGAATGAAATGAGGGGAAACTTGTGAAAGTTTGACTTCATCGCGTTCTAAATCCGAACGGAAATAGCCAAGATATTCACGATTAGCAAAATAAATATGCGTTGTTTCTTCATAGTTATAAATATCTTTTTTCATTTCTTTGTAAGGAATTGGATTGGCATCTTTCACAAGTGAGGCAAAATATCCTGCACCGACACCGAAGGCAAAACTGAATGCGCATAAACAGGCGATCAATATAATTAAACATACATTCCAAATCACTTCGTACGTAATCGTAAAATGATGCCATAGTTTTTGCCATGAAAATCGGACTTGTTTTTCTGACATAGTGACCTCCCATCCGTATTGTATTTTCATTATTATATCATAATTTGTTTTTTCGTATCGGAAAATGTCTAATTTTGTTTGAATATCTTGACAACAGTTGATGTTTTATGATAAAAGAGGGTATACTAACATGTAAATAATTGAGCGATGAGCGGAACGAGTAGTGCTTATCTCCCTGTTGACAGAGAGCTAGTGGTTGGTGCGAACTAGTACATAGGTAAGCATGAATTACCTCCGTGAGCATCTTTTGCGAACAGCTTGTGCGAAAGTAGCAAAAGACGGTATAGGCCGTTATGTCAATGAAGCGAGAGAACATATATGTTCTCTAAGTAGGGTGGTACCGCGATGAAACTCGTCCCTTCATATGAAGGACGGGTTTTTTTGTTTCCATAATAAACAGAAAGGGTGGTTGCAATGGATTTGCTTCAAGATTTACAATTTCGCGGTTTAATTAATCAAATGACAGATGAAGATGGACTGAAAGCGCTGTTAGCAGAGGAAAGCGTCAAAGTATATTGTGGTTTTGACCCAACGGCAGATAGTTTGCATATCGGTCATTTGCTTCCGATTTTAATGTTGCGTCGTTTTCAACAAGCTGGTCACCAACCGATTGCGCTCGTTGGTGGAGCAACGGGACTGATTGGAGATCCGAGTGGAAAAAAAGCAGAGCGAAAATTAAATGAAAAAGAGACGGTCGCTTATTACAGTGAGCGAATTAAACAACAGTTAAGCCGCTTTTTAGATTTTGACAAAGATGACAATCCAGCGATTATCGCAAATAACTACGAGTGGATCGGCTCGCTTGATGTCATTACATTTTTGCGTGATGTCGGGAAAAACTTTGGAATTAACTACATGCTTGCGAAAGAATCTGTACAGTCGCGATTGGAAACAGGAATTTCATTTACAGAGTTTAGTTATATGATTTTGCAGGCATACGACTTTTTGAAGCTGTATGAAATGTATGGATGCAAGTTGCAAGTTGGTGGAAGTGACCAATGGGGGAACATTACGGCGGGGCTCGAGCTCATTAGAAAAACAGAAGAAGATGCAAAAGTGTTTGGATTAACCGTTCCGCTCGTAACAAAAGCAGATGGAACAAAGTTTGGGAAAACAGAAGGTGGAGCGGTATGGCTTGATGCTGACAAAACGTCTCCATATGAGTTTTATCAATTTTGGATTAATACAGATGATCGTGATGTTGTAAAATATTTGAAGTACTTTACGTTTTTATCGCACGAAGAAATTATGGAATTCGAAAAACAAACAGCTGAAGCGCCGGAAAAACGAGCAGCACAAAAAGCATTAGCTGCGGAGATGACGCGTCTCGTTCATGGGGAGGAAGCGTTGCAACAGGCAATCAACATTTCTGAAGCGCTCTTTAGCGGAGAAGTAGCAAAATTAACAGCAAATGAAATTGAACAAGGTTTTAAAGATGTACCATCGTATGTATGTCATGAAAAGGAAGTGGCGCTTGTTGATTTGCTCGTAGCGAGTGGCATTTGTCCATCGAAACGTCAAGCTCGCGAGGACGTAGCGAATGGAGCGATTTACGTAAACGGCGAGCGCATGCAAGACGTAAATAAAATCATGACAGAAGAAAATCGCATTGAAGGACGCTTTACGATTATTCGCCGCGGCAAGAAAAAATATTATTTAATTCGTTATGCATAAAAAATCCTCTCTGCTTTGGCAGAGAGGATTTTTTTATTAACGTGAGTAGAACTCGACGATTAATGCTTCGTTAATTTCTGCAGGCAATTCAGAGCGTTCAGGTAAACGAGTGTAAGTACCTTCTAATTTGTCTGCATCAAGCGTTAAGTAATCAGGTACAAAGTTGTTCACTTCAAGCGCTTCTTTAATAATTTGAAGGTTGCGAGATTTTTCGCGAACAGAAATTGTTTGACCTGGTTTTACACGATAAGATGGGATGTCAACGCGGCTGCCATCAACTAAAATGTGACCGTGGTTAACTAATTGGCGAGCTTGACGGCGAGTGCGCGCGAAACCTAAACGGTAAACAAGGTTGTCTAAACGAGACTCAAGTAAGATCATGAAGTTTTCACCATGTTTACCAGCCATTTTACCAGCTTCTTCGAACGTTTTACGGAATTGACGTTCGTTTACACCGTACATATGGCGAAGTTTTTGCTTCTCTTGAAGCTGCATACCATATTCAGATAATTTTTTGCGTTGTCCTGGACCATGTTGACCTGGTGGGTAAGGACGTTTTTGTAATTCTTTACCTGTACCGCTCAATGAAATGCCAAGGCGGCGAGAAATTTTCCAAGTTGGACCTGTATAACGAGCCATAAATGCTCCTCCTTTGTTTTTATTTTTGGTAAAATAAAAACAGTCGTGCCTCACCATTTATCGCCATTTTGTTTTCATGTATCCTCGCCCTAGCAGCTGAGAGTTACACGATACAACCTCCAATTAGAGAATGACGCTCTCTACGGGGAACAAAATGGACATACAAATGTGAGCACAAAGGCTGCAATATTTTACACAAAGGCTATTATAGTTTTTTTTCGTGTCTAAGTCAACAATTTTTGTATAGTCTTTATAATAAGGAGTATGGTATGATATAATTAATAGGTCCTCAGTTTTAGAAATATGACAGAAACTCTCATTTTTTTATTTATATGGCTCATACATATAAAGAGAGGAAGTATGTGCGGGTGAGTGAAAAAAATGAACGTTCAAGAACGCGATCAATACGCCATGTTTAAGCAAAAGTTTTTCGATTGGTTTTTAACAGAAGAAGATTTTACGGATTTACCTCGCATGATTCAAGCACTGATTGCCCTACTGAAACACGAATTTCATTTATTAGATGTTACGTTTTACACGTTGAACCCGTTTAAGCATGTTTTTGAACCTGAAATGACGACAGACCGAACGATTGAACAGCATCGAGAGAAACACATCATTCCGTTTAATGATCAGTTGAAAAAACAATTTGATGATGTTGTGATTTTGGATAGTGGTAACGAAATCAAAACGGTTCAATTTGGTATACATTTTTCAGAAGATTCATGCGGACTTGTTCGTTTTCAGCTGCATGAACGAGATATGTTGCCGAAAGCGTTTATCAAACAAATAAAACGTGATTTTTTAAAAGTGTTTGCTCGCATTCGTAAAGTGTCCGAAGTGTTAAGCGAAGAAAAAAGATATGAACAGTTACATCGAGCGGCAACAAAAATTCATGCGTCTATGAACATCGGGGGTGTACTTGAAGAAATTGTAAAAACATTAAAAGAAGTATATCCGGCATTTACGTTTCATTTGTTTTTATCTTATGACAGCACAACAGACCGAGATTTGCCGATTAAACTACTTACATTTGAAAATGAAGATGAGCACATGGGGGCAATGCAAGCGTATGTCACTGGACAAATCCAGCTCCATGATTCGCTTGTTTATAAAAAGTCTGTGATTTATGCCCCGATTAAAGGAGCTCAAGGGATTTACGGGGTGATCGAAATGATTGCTCCGACAATTATGGAGCTGCCAGAACGGGAAATGCGCTTTATTTCCTTATTGGCAAATACGGCTGGTAGCGCATTAGAAAATGCAAAATTATACGAACAATCGAAACGATTAATTGCTGATTTACAACTTATTAACGAGACGATTCACCACTTAAATACGAACTTACGCTTCCAAGACGCCCTGCAGTTTATGATTGAAAAAATTAAAACGTCATTCGATGCGGAAGAAGTCGGTTTTATTATTTTGCAAGAAAAAGAGCGTAAAGTACTTCCTGGAAGTACGGCATTTTTCCAATCACGCGAAGCAAAGGCATATGTAGATTTCGTTTTCCATCGCATTCAACATCCACGGGATAATTTATTTTTAGGTGATGTAAAAATTCATAGCGATCATGCGAAACGTTTTCGTTCGCTTATGGCCGTACCGATGATGCGCGGAATGATGAAAGGTGTAGCGATCGTGCTACATCAAGAGGCGTACCACTTTTCGTTTGATATGTTTAAATTGTTACAATCACTTATTCATCATTCCACGTTGGCGTTTACAAACGCAGCATTGCGTGAAGAGCTTGAACGAATGGTCATTACAGATCGGCTAACAAATTTATATGCACGTCATTATTTAGATGAACGTATCCAACGTTCGATGGAAGAGGATGGATTAGGTACATTTATTTTAATAGATATTGATAATTTCAAAAAAATAAACGATACGTACGGACACCAAGTAGGCGATGAAATTATTATTCAAGTAGCAAACATTATTAAAGCGAACATTCGCCAAAATGATATTGGAGCTCGATGGGGAGGAGAAGAACTCGCCATTTATTTACCGAAAGTGTCTATTAATGCAGGTTTATCGATTGCGAACCGCTTAGTACAAAAAGTTCGTGAGCTAACAAACCCACCGGTGACGATTTCTTGTGGGGTATCGTACTGGAAGAAAAATCGCGCGGACTCTGTGAAGGAGTTATTTAATCGCGCTGATGAAGCGTTATATACCGCGAAACGGACAGGAAAAAACCGCGTCGTTGTTCAAGAATATTAAAAAGAGGCCAAATATTTCGGCCTCTTTCTTATATGTTAACATATTGAATAAGCGTTTCAACAAACTGTTGTAAATACTGTTCATCTACTTCATCGAAACGATTTTTTATTGGACTGTCAATATCGAGCACACCAATGACACGGCCGTCTTTTATCATCGGAACGACAATCTCTGATTGAGATGCAGCATCACATGCAATGTGGCCTGGAAATGTATGAACGTCCGCCACACGCACCGTTCGTTTTTCAGCCGCTGCTGTTCCGCATACGCCCTTGCCAAATGGAATGCGCACGCATGCGGGCAATCCTTGAAACGGTCCGAGAACAAGTTCATTTCCTTCTGTTATGTAAAAACCGACCCAGTTAATATCGTGTAAAAAGTAGTTCAATAAAGCAGAAGCATTGGCTAGGTTTGCCACAACATTTTTTTCATCCGAAATTAACGCTTTTAATTGATCGATGACAAGTGCATAATTTTCTTCTCTTGTCCCTTTGTATGTTTGTGCATGAAACATGTATTTCACTCCTTTATATCAGCATATGTTCAATTCCTTGGTGAAGGCCAGCAATCGAGTGAGCATCCGAGCCATATACGAGCGGAATGCCACGTTTTAACGCTTCTTTTACGACCCAATGAGGCGGATACGGCTCTAAGCAGAGCGGTTTTGTTGTGCCGGCACCGTTGTAGTCAAGTTCTAGTTGACGATTTTTCATTTCATCTAGAATGCGGGTTATGATTTTTGTTGCGTCATATTCGCATGGATACGCCAAATGAAACTTGCGGACGAGCGTGATATGCCCGATACGTTTTGGTTTGTATGCTCCTAAATCAGCAACAACAGAAGCGAGAACGGTTTGATAATATGCATCATACACTCGTTCAATAGAGCGAAACGCTGCAACGATTTCGCCAAACATGTCTTCGCTATAATCGATACACATGTACCGATTGTTTATTCGTAAAAAATGAACGGATAAAATGCTATCGTCTAATTGTGGACCGATTTCATTTAAAAATGTTTTCGTTTCTTGTTCGTATCCGACAATGAAATCAACCTCTAATCCGATGCGAATACGAATATGTCTTTCGTACTGTTTTTTTAATGATTGTAAAATTGATACGTACGACGCTAGTTGTTCTTCTTTCATCGCGCTATCTTGATAAGGGGTTGGATCGATAAATCCTTTCGGAAGCGGTGCGTGTTCGGTGAATGAAATATCTGTATAACCAAGCGAAATGGCCTTTTCGATATATTCATGCAGCGCATCGTCGCTTCCGTGGGGACAAAACGGTGTATGAATATGCCCGTCACGCACGTTTTTCACCTCTTTTGGCGCAAAATTCGACAAAATCACGTTTTTTTAGGAAAAAAATTAAAATTTTTGCTCAAAAAATGTTGCTAACATGGTATCATAAAATCATTGAAAAGAAAATGCCTTCTCCACAAAAAAGAAAGCTTGACAACAAGGAGGCCCATTATGGAATTTGTAGCGATTAGTGCGCTCCTCGTCATCGGAGGACTTACATATACATATGTGTACCGAAAACGTTTATATAAACAAATTGATCAATTAGAACAATGGAAAATTTCTTTAATGAATCGCCCTGTACCAGAAGAAATGGCGAAAATTAAGTCATTAAATATGATGGGGGAAACAGAGCAGCTGTTTGAAAAGTGGCGGAATGAATGGGATGATATTGTCGCTGTTCAACTGCCGAACATAGAAGAAAAGTTGTTTGATATTGAGGAAGCAGTAGTCAAATATCGGTTTATGAAAGCGAAAGATGCGTTACAGCAAACAAAACAGCAGCTTCAAGAAATTGAAGGGAGCATTCAACGCATTTTATTAGAGTTACAAGAATTAGTTGGAAGTGAAGAAAAAAATCGTGAAGAAATTGAACAATTAAAAGAGAAGTATCGCCAAGTAAAAAAAGCGATGCTTACTCAACGTCATACGTTTGGGCGTACAGAAACTGCGCTTGAATCGCGATTAAATGCCCTTCAACAACAATTTCAAACATTTGAACAGTTAACGACGGAAGGGAATTATTTAGCTGCTCGTGAAGTAGTGTTGCTTATTCAAAATGAATTACATGAGTTGAACCATTTTATTGAACACATCCCACTTTTACTGAGCGATGCGCAAGTTGAAATTCCAGCACAACTTGACAATATTGTCGAAGGATATCGTGAACTGTTAGAGAAAGGATATGTGCTTGACCATTTGCCTGTTGACAAAGAAGTAGAAACGATTCGGGAGAAATTGTCAAAAGTGCTTACGCTGTTAGAAACGCTTGCTGTCGATGAAGCAGAAAAGCTTCTTCGAGAAGTGCAAGAAGATGTTGATACGTTGTACGATTTGTTAGAGAAAGAAGTATATGCGGAACGTTTCGTTCATGATGAAACGGAAAAAATTGAACAAACGCTTTACGAGTTAGAAGAAGAAACAAAAGAAACGCGCGATGAAACGTTATTTGTTCAACAAAGTTATCATTTATCACAACATGACCTTGATAAATATCGACAAATTGAAAAGCAAGTGCAACAATTGATGAAACGATTTATGTTAATTCAAACGAAAATGATCGAGGAGCGTTTAGCTTACTCGCTTATTCGTGAAGAATTGGAGGAAATTTTAGCGCAAATTGCTGCGGTGAAAGAAAAGCACGCCCAATTTCGTGAGCACTTATATGCGCTAAGAAAAGACGAATTAGCAGCGCGTGAGAAATTAGCAGAAATGAAAAAACAATTGTCTGAAGCGATTCGGCTCGTGAAAAAAAGCAAACTTCCTGGGCTACCGGAATCTTATATGTTGCAAGTGAGCGAAGCGCGGGAAAGCTTAACGCGTGTGTCGCTTACATTAGACGGAAAACCGTTAAATATGGAAGCTGTTCATCAAGCGCTAGACGAGGCGGTCGTTTTTGTGCAAAATGTATGTGATCAAACAAAGGAAATGATTGAACAAGCTCGATTAGCTGAACAAGTCATTCAATATGGAAACCGTTATCGTCGTCGTTTCCATACGGTGAAAGAAGGATTAGAAGAAGCGGAACAGTTGTTTCGGCGATATGAATACGAATTATCCTTACAAAAAGCGATTGCTACGGTAGAGCAAGTGGAAGAAGGAGCGTTTGAACGTATTCGTGAGTGGCTAAAAGAAAACGAGTGAAAGGGGAATCCTTTCACTCGTTTTTAACTTGCTTTTCTTTCGGTACGTGTGACATGATTTGTTTTGTTTAGCAATAAACCGATCAAGCCACCGACGAGTGCCGGTGTGAGCCAACCGATTCCTTGTTCAAACAAAGGCAATGTTTTTTCGTATACGTGTAAAATGGCGGATACATCAAATCCTGCTGTTTTCAGCCCATCAACGACGCTCACAAGAAATGTACCAGCAATCGCTCCGATGTAAACCGTTTGTTTTCCGCCAAAATAGTCATGTAAAAACGATAGAGCGACGAGAGTAATGGCTAACGGATAAATGATAATAAGCACAGGAATGGATAATGAAATAAGTTTTGTTAAACCGACATTTGCGATGAACGCGCTAAAGACGCTCATCACGATGACGAGCATTCGATAAGAGAGCTTTGGCGAAATTTTCGCAAAATAGCTTGCGCACGATGATAATAAACCGACGGATGTCGTTAAGCACGCAAGCATAATAATAACCGATAAGATGACTGTCCCTGCTTCGCCAAATAAGTAAGTGGCTGCTTGGCTAATAATTTCTCCACCGTTATCGCGATAACCAATCGCCTGCACGCTTGATGAACCGATGAAAGCGAGCGATAAATAAACGAGCGTTAGTCCAGAGGCAGCAATAAGCCCAGCTTGAATGCAAAGTTTTGTCAGTTGTTTTTTGTTTGTTATTCCTTTTTGTTGAATAGCCTGAATGACAATAATACCAAAAACGAGCGCTGCAATGGCATCCATCGTTAAATATCCGTCAATAAATCCTTTAAATAACGGCGCATGTGCATAGGCATCGGTTGGTTTTTGGATTTCTCCCATAGGTGTCCATACACTTTTGATAAAAAACAAAGTAAGGCCGATAAGTAAAAGCGGTGTTAATAACTTACCGATGCGGTCAACTAATTTCGATGGATTTAACGCTAACCAAAGCGATACAATGAAATAAATAACTGTATACGCGGCTAACATGATGGAACGATCGGCTGTTTCAGGTAAAAATGGCGTCACCCCAATTTCAAACGAGACAGTCCCTGTACGTGGAATGCCGAAAAAGGGGCCGATCGCTAAATACATGATCGTTGTGAAGATAACACCAAATACAGGATGTACTCGACTAGCTAATTGTTGTAAATCACTTCCTGTTTTTGCAATGGCGCTTACGGCTAAAACCGGTAATCCGACGCCAGTAATTAAAAAGCCAGCAATAGCAATCCATACGTTTTCTCCTGCTGCTTGTCCGAGAGCAGGAGGAAAAATCATGTTGCCAGCGCCGAAAAATAAAGCAAATAACATGAAACCGACAGCGATTAAATCTTTTTTCGACATGTTGATCCTCCTTTGTTGTCTCCGTACCAGCCTATATACTACCATATAAAATAAAAATTTTGTCGTTTTTATCAAAAGTTTCAATCTTTAAAATATTCTTTGATCATTTCTTTTTTGAATAAAGATGTGATAATATAAGAAGGCTGTTTGTATATGAACGTATATGGAGGCAAGGGCGATGATGTATTTAGATAATAGCGCCACAACAAAACCGTTTCCAGAAGTGTTACAATCTTTTATGAAAGTAGCGAACGATTATTTCGGCAATCCGTCGTCGCTACATGGATTAGGCATGCAGGCAGAGCGATTGCTTACACAAGCAAGAGAACAAATCGCACGTCTGCTCGAGGTGAAACCGACCGAAGTGATTTTTACATCAGGTGGGACGGAAGGAAACAATTTAGCAATTAAAGGGGTTGCATGGCAACACCAGCAGCGCGGGCGTCATATGATTACAACAGCGATTGAACATCCGTCCGTTACCGAAGCGTGTAAACAGCTTGAACAACTTGGCTTTCAAGTGACATATGTGCCCGTCGATGAACGTGGCATCGTTTCTCCAACACATATCGAACAAGCGTTGCGCGACGATACGATTCTCGTTTCTGTGATGCATGTCAATAATGAAGTAGGTTCCATTCAGCCAATTGAACAGATCGGGATGTTATTAAAAAAATATCCAAAGGTACTTTTTCACGTGGATGGAGTGCAAGGTGCGGCGAAGGTGCCGCTTCATTTAAAGCGCGCAAATGTTGATTTATATACGATATCCGCTCATAAATTTCACGGTTTAAAAGGAGCAGGTGTATTATATGTGCGCGAAGGTGTACGCCTTTCTCCGCTTTTATCTGGCGGGGCTCAGGAAATGCAGTTGCGTTCTGGAACAGAAAATGTCGCTGCCATTGTAGCGATGGCGAAAGCGTTGCGATTGTCTGTTGAAAAGTATCAGGAAGCCTCTGCTCGCCTTGAAGAAATGAAGCGAGCGCTTATCGAACGTTTACAAGCGATTGAAGGCATTGTTGTTCATACCCCGTTTGAACAATCGGCTCCGCATATTATCCATTTTTCTTTAGAAGGAGTCAAATCAGAGGCGTTTGTGCATGAGTTAGAAAAACAACATGTATATGTATCAACAACATCAGCTTGCTCATCTCGGAAAAAAGCGCCAAGCAAAACATTGTTAGCTATGGGAGTTGAAAAAATGCGAGCGGAGCGTTCTATTCGCATAAGCTTATCATACGAACAACAAATGGAGCACATCTCCATAATCGTTGAAGCCATTGAACGAGCATACGAACGATTAAAAATAGTAGCGAGGGGAACGAAATGACGTACGATCATATTGTAATTCGTTACGGTGAAATGTCGACAAAGGGAAAAAACCGTTTGCAATTTGTACGGTGTTTAAAACGAAATATAGCGAAAAAATTAAAACATTTTCCAAATCTTCAAATTGAATCATCACGCGATCGGATGTACGTTCGTTTACATCATACACCACCGCAACCCGTCATTGAAAAATTGCAAGAAGTGTTCGGGATTCAATCGTTAAGTTTAGCGTTAAAAACGGAGAGCGATTTAGAAAAAATAAAAGAGGCAACGCTTTATTTTGTGAAACAATTTCCGCATGAAGGGAAAACGTTTAAAATATCCGCAAGAAGAGCGGATAAACAATTCCCGATCACAACAAATGAATTAAACTATGAGCTCGGTAGTTATGTGTTAAAAAATACAACAGGTTTAACGGTCGATGTCCATCATCCCGACATTGATGTTCGAGTGGAAGTTCGAAAAGAAGGTACGTACATTACAGCGTACGACGTGCCGGGAGCAGGTGGTTTGCCTGTTGGAACGAGTGGAAAAGCGATGCTCATGCTTTCAGGTGGAATTGATAGTCCGGTAGCGGGATATTTAGCGATGAAGCGAGGCTTGCAAATTGAAGCGGTTCACTTCTTTAGCCCGCCGTTTACAAGTGAACGAGCAAAGCAAAAAGTCATTGACTTAGCTCAACGTTTGACGGAATTTGGCGGAACGATTCGCCTTCATATTGTGCCGTTTACGGAGTTGCAACAAGCGATTTATAAACAAGTGCCAGAAAACTACTCCCTTATTTCAACTCGTCGTGCGATGTTGCGCATTACAGATGAAATTCGTAAAAAAGAAAATGGATTAGCAATCGTGACGGGAGAAAGTTTAGGACAAGTGGCTAGCCAAACACTGGAAAGTATCGTCGTCGTCAACGATGTAACAACGACACCAATTCTTCGGCCACTTATTTCAATGGACAAAACGGAGATTATTGCAATTGCTGAACGAATTGGGACACATCATATTTCCATTCGTCCATATGAAGATTGTTGTACAATTTTTACTCCAAAAGCACCAAAAACGAAACCGAAAAAAGAGAAAATTATTCAATATGAACAATTTTTACCTTTAGACGAAATGATTGCGGAGACGGTCGCTCGTGTCGAAACGATTACGTTGAAACCAGATCAACCATTGGACGAGCTCTTTTAAATGTATGAAGTTCATTCGTTTTGCACAACCTATAGATGCGAGGGGGTGAAAACGAATGGCAAATCGAAATCGATTGCTCGTCCCTGGTGTGCAACAAGCGATTGACCAAATGAAATACGAGATCGCTCAAGAATTTGGTGTGCAGTTAGGTCCAGATACAACTGCACGAGCAAACGGTTCTGTTGGTGGCGAGATTACAAAACGTCTCGTGAAAATGGCAGAACAACAACTAAGTAGTCAAAATAAATAATAAACAAAACTCGGTAGCGCGTTCTACCGAGTTTTTTATCTTTTAAAAATTTTTAGAAAAGTTATACAAAACTATTCAATTTTTTTGTATAATTTTCTTGTATCATATGGTTAAGGGGGAGAGGAAAATGAATTTAATCGCACCAGAAAAGTATAATTTAACAAGCGAATTTGAAAAGTATGCAGATGATCCAAAACGAGTCGCTTTAAAATGGGAAAGTGAAACGGGGGAAACAAAAGAGATTACATATGTTGAACTGATGAAACAGGCGAACAAAATTGCAAACGCTTTCGTTAGTCATCAGTTACAAAAAGGCGATAAAGTACTCGTTATGCTCCCGCGTTTGTTGGAGGCATATGCAGTATATATTGGGGCATTGAAAGCAGGACTTGTCGTTATTCCAAGCTCTGAAATGTTGCGCACAAAAGATTTACAATATCGCATCTCCCATGGGGAAGTAAAAGGAGTTGTTGCGTATTTTCCATATATTGAGCAATTTTCTTCGATTGAAGGGATGGAAAATATTGTTTCGTTTTCTGTTGGCGGTTCGACTGAGCGCTGGCTCGATTTGCATGACGAAATGGCAAAGCAAAGCGATACATTCATGGCTGTAGAAACGTCGCGAGAAGATATGGCGTTTTTATCGTATACATCGGGAACGACAGGAAATCCAAAAGGTGTAGTGCACACGCACGCTTGGGCATATGCCCATTTACGAACAGCCGCAAAAAATTGGCTTTGTATTGAAGAAGGAGACCTCGTTTGGGCAACAGCAAGCCCTGGATGGCAGAAGTGGGTGTGGAGTCCATTTCTATCGACTCTTGGCTCTGGAGCGACAGGGTTTGTGTACTACGGTCGGTTTGAGCCAGAAAAATATTTGCAGCTGTTAGAAAAATATCATATCAACGTCCTTTGTTGTACACCGACAGAATATCGTCTCATGGCTAAAGTCCCGACAATTTCCCAATATAAATTACCGCATTTGCATAGCGCTGTATCCGCTGGCGAACCGTTGAATCGTGAAGTGATCGATACGTTTGAGCGCTATTTCGGTGTTCAAGTTCGCGATGGATATGGACAAACAGAAAACACATTGCTTGTCGGGGTTATGAAAGGAATGAAAATAAAACCGGGATCGATGGGGAAACCAACGCCAGGAAATCGCGTCGAAATTATTAATGAGTTTGGGGAGCCTTGTGCCGTTGGAGAAGTTGGCGATATTGCTGTTCATGTTGAAACGCCAGCTTTGTTTAAATGTTACTATAAAGATCCGGAACGAACAGCGATGCAGTTCAGAGGGGAATATTATATTACGGGTGATAAAGCGAAAAAAGATGAAGAAGGGTATTTCTGGTTCGAAGGCCGTGGCGATGATATTATTATTAGCTCCGGCTATACGATTGGACCGTTTGAAGTAGAAGATGCGCTAGTGAAACATCCATTTGTGAAAGAATGTGCGGTTGTTGCTAGTCCAGATGAAATTCGGGGACACGTTGTTAAAGCGTTTATTGTATTGCGTGAAGGAGTAGATAAAAATGACCCGAATTTAATTCCGCAACTTCAAGAGCATGTAAAGCAGCTCACAGCGCCGTATAAATATCCGCGCAAAATTGAGTTTGTCGACGATCTGCCAAAAACGACTTCGGGAAAAATTCGTCGTGTTGAATTGCGCGAACGTGAAATGAAAGCGATGCAAAAATAACATGTTCCGCTCCGATTCATTCGGAGCGGAAAAAAAGCTTGACGGACCAAAAAAAATTGTGTACTATTCTTTTTAGAATTTTCTTAAAATTAAGAAATGTTTTTTTGTGACCTCTTTTGATAACGCTTACATTTTTGTTTTTTCGTTGTGTAAAGTCATAAAGATATAAAAACGTCCATAAAGTGTTATCGAAAGAGAGAGAAATAAAGAAAAAGGGGGGAATGAAGTGGGTATATTGAAAGTGCAAAACGTGTCCATTCGCTTCGGCGGTGTATTGGCACTTGATTCTGTTTCCTTTGAAGTGAAAGAAGGGGAAATTTTCTCATTGATCGGCCCAAACGGAGCAGGAAAAACGAGTATGTTAAACTGTATTAGCGGGCTGTATAAACCGACAGAAGGGGATATCTTTTTCAAAGATGAGCGCATTACACATGTGAAGCCGCATAAACGAGCGGCCTTAGGCATTGCACGGGCTTTCCAAAATATTGAGTTATTTCCTCATTTATCTGTATTGGACAATCTTATGCTCGGTAGGCATGTGCGCATGAAAACAGGAGTGCTTGCAGGTGGATTGTACTGGGGGAAAGCGCAAAAAGAAGAAGTAGAGCATCGTTATAAAGTCGAAGAAGTGATCGATTTTTTAGAGCTCGAACATGTGCGCAATGTGCCTGTTGGTACGCTCTCTTACGGTCTACAAAAACGGGTAGAAGTCGGTCGCGCATTAGCGATGGAGCCTGATTTACTATTGCTTGATGAGCCGATGGCTGGCATGAACAACGAAGAAAAAGAAGACATGGCGCGTTATATTATCGATATTCACGAAGAAAAAAAGACGACAATTATTTTAATTGAACACGATATGGGCGTTGTGATGGATTTATCCAATCATATTGCTGTGTTAGATTTCGGAAAATTGATCGCGTACGGAACGCCAAAAGAAGTGCAAACAAATCCGCGCGTCATAGAAGCATATTTAGGAGAAGAACATGCGGGATAAAGGGGGAGTTTTATGGAACAAATGACGTTTCCACAGCTATTAGCCGCTCGTGCGCGACAAAAACCAACGCAAGTCGCTCTGCGCGAAAAAGATTACGGTATTTGGAACGAATACACATATAGAGACTACTACGAACAAGTGAAAGCGCTCGCATTAGGGCTTGCTTCGCTCGGGTTTCGACGCGGCGATAAACTAGCTATTATCGGTGATAACCGTCCAGAGTGGGTATTTAGCCAACTCGCAGCTCAAAGTTTAGGAGGCGTTTCCGTTGGCATTTATCAAGAATCGTTACCAAACGAATTAGCGTATATTATTGACAATTGCGATGCGACGTTTGTTGTCGTCGAGGATCAAGAGCAAGTTGATAAAGTGTTAGAAGTGGAACAAGAACTTTCGAAAGTGAAACATATTATTTACTACGATTCACGCGGTATGCGAAACTATAAGCACAATAAATTATTGTGTTTTCAAGATGTACAAACGCTCGGTCGCCAATTTGAACAAACGCACCCGACATATTTTGATGATGAAGTGCAAAAAGGATGTTATGATGATATCGCCATTTTATCATACACATCTGGAACGACGGGCAATCCGAAAGGGACGGAACTTTCTTATCGCAACTTATTCGAAATGGCAAAAAACCTCGCAAAAATCGATCCACTTGACGAACAAGACGAATACCTTTCATTTTTACCGCTCGCTTGGATAGGCGAACAAATGATGACCATTTCCATGGCATTCCACTGCAACATTGTTGTGAACTTTCCAGAAGAACCTTCAACGGTGTTTGAAAATTTACGAGAGATTGGACCACACGTTATGTTTTCACCACCGCGCATTTATGAAGACATCGTTTCAAAATTTCAAGTGCGCATTCAAGACGCAAGTTGGTTTAAACGAAAAATGTATGAATGGTGCAAGCCGATTGGAGAAAAAGTAGCAGAAGCTCATTTTACGAAAAGCGATGTTTCCTTTTGGACGAAGTGCTTGTATAAACTAGCTGATTATTTCGTCTTTAGCGCTATTCGTGACCATTTTGGGTTGTTGCGCTTAAAGCGAGCGTATACAGGTGGCGCTCCGTTAGGTCCAGATGTGTTTCGCTTTTTCCATAGCATTGGGGTGAACGTAAAAAGCATTTATGGTCAAACAGAAGTATCAGGAATTGCGATTGTTCATCGCGACGGGGACATTAAAGTAGATAGCGTTGGCATACCAATCCCAGAAACAGAAGTGAAAATTTCTGAGCAAGGCGAAATTTTGTTAAAAAGCCCGAGTGTATGTTGTGGCTATTATAAAAACGAAAAGGCAACGAGAGAGACGATCGAAGACGGCTGGCTTCATACAGGCGATGCGGGGTATGTAGATGAATCAGGCCATTTGTATGTTATTGATCGTTTAAAAGATGTCATTCGTTTGCAAACAGGTGAGATGTTTTCCCCACAATTTATTGAAAATAAACTGAAATTTAGCCCATACATTCAAGAAGCGGTCGCCATTGGGCGCGATCGTCCGTACGTTGTGGCGATCATTAATATCGATATGGCTAATGTTGGGCGATGGGCAGAAAAAAATCAGCTTGTGTATACGACATATTCCGATTTGTCCGCGAAACAAGAAGTGATTCAACTCATTCAAGAACAAGTGAATGAAATTAATCAATCGTTGCCAGAAAAGGCGCGTGTGAAAAAGTTTGTTTTGCTTTATAAAGAGCTTGATGCAGATGATGAAGAATTAACGAGAACGAAAAAAGTGCGCCGTCAATTCATTGCCAAAAAATATGCCTCACTTATTGAAGGGATGTACTCAGAAACAGACCACATTGATGTAGAAGGAACCATTAAATATCGTGATGGCAAAGAGCAAGTCATTAAAACGACGTTGAAAGTCGTCTCGATTGATGAAGGGGAGGGAGCAGCGTAAATGGCTTTTTTCTTACAAATGCTTGTCACTGGTATCGTTGTCGGGAGCGTATATGCGCTCGTTGCGCTAGGGTTTGTACTTATTTACAAATCGAGCGATGCTATTAACTTTGCTCAAGGCGAATTTTTGCTCATCGGGACGTACGTTTGTTTGACGCTTGTGGCTAGCTATAACGTTCCGTTCATTGCTGCCTTGTTGCTCGCTTTAGCGTTTAGTGCGTTGCTTGGTTGGAGCGTAGAAAAAGTTGTGTTGCGTCCTTTCATTGGAAAGCCAGTCATTTCTATGATTATGGCAACGATCGGATTATCGAGCGTACTTGCAGGAATCGTTCATATTATTTGGGGACACGAAACGCGCGTATATCCGCCTGTTTTTTCAGAAAAACCGTTGCAGTTCGGAGAAGTCATTATCGCACCTGTATACGCATGGTCGTTTGTCATTGTTATGATTTGGCTCATGATTTTTACGTTGTTTTTCAAATATTCGCGGTTTGGAATTGCCATGCGAGCGACAGCAGACGATCAACAAGCGGCTTTGTCTATGGGGATTAGCGTAAAAACAATTTTTGCGATTGCTTGGGCAATTGCAGCCATCGTATCAGCTGTTGGTGGAGTGTTATTAGGAAATATTAACGGGGTCAACTCTTCGCTTTCACTAATCGGATTAAAAGTGTTACCTGTCGCTATTTTAGGTGGGCTTGACAGCATCCCCGGGGCGATCATTGGCGGTATTTTAATCGGGATTATTGAAAGTATGACAGGAGGATATTTGGACCCGCTTGTCGGCGGCGGCTTAAAAGAAGTGATCCCATTTGTCATTTTAGTTATCATTTTAATGGTTAAACCGTATGGGCTATTTGGAAAGAAAGAAATCGAAAGGGTGTGAGAAATGGTGCGAAATCCGTTTGTGATGCAATGTGGTGAATTTCATGTTGATTATAGGCAAGATATGGCCATTTGGAAAATTGCTCGCGTGCGTTGGCGTATTTTTATGATTGTAGCGCTATTTGCTCTTTTTCCTATGGTCGCGACAGACTATGTAGTCGGTTTGGCGACATTATGCGGGATTGCAGCCATTGGAGCGATCGGATTAAATATTTTGACAGGGTTTACTGGTCAAATTTCGATCGGGGTTGGCGCATTTTTAGGGGTAGGAGGTTACACATCAGCGATTTTAACAACGAAATTAGGGCTTAGCTTTTGGGTTGCTTTTCCGCTTGCTGGGTTAATTACTGCGCTTGTCGGTGCTCTGTTTGGGATCCCGTCTTTGCGCTTAAAAGGGTTATATTTAGCCATTGCCACATTGGCGGCGCAAGTCATCATTTTGTTTGTCATTTCAAGATGGGATTCATTAACAGGGGGAACTGCTGGGCTCGTATTGAACCGTCCACAGATCGGTTCGTTTACGTTCATGAGCGAAACGAGCTATTACTATTTAATGTTTGTCGTTTTACTGATCACAATCGTCTTCTCACTCAACTTATTTCGCACGCGTGTTGGGCGAGCGTTCATTGCGATTCGCGACCGCGATATTGCAGCGGAAGTGATGGGTATTGATTTGTTTAAATATAAAGTGCTTGCTTTCTTCGTTAGCTCGTTTTTCGTCGGTATTGCCGGCGCCCTTCTCGGTCATTACACGATGATTGTCAGCCCTGAGCTTTACAGCATTTCCGTTTCAATTGAATATTTAGCCATGATTTTAGTCGGCGGTTTAGGAAGTGTGTTCGGTTCATTATATGGGGCTGTGTTTATTACGCTTATGCCCGTTGTGCTACGAAGCGTTGTCGATGTATTAAGCGGCACGTTTCCTGGATTAGAGGGAGTACTTGTTGGAATGAAGGAAGTCGTCTTCGGTGTTGTCATCATTTTATTTCTCGTGTATGAGCCAGATGGATTAAATAAAATTTGGTCAAATATAAAAAATTATTTTCGCCTTTGGCCATTTTCTTATACGAAGTAGTATAAAGCGGCATATCCGCTTTATATAAAATGAAAAACAGATAAGGGGGATGAATGAATGAAGAAAAAAGGTGCACTACTCGCTACGTTGCTCCTTGGAGCAAGCATGTTATTCGGATGTTCAGGAGGTGACAAAACAGCGACAGAACCGGCAAAAGAAGGGGGAAAAGAACAAGGAACGATTAAAATTGGTGCATTGTTCGATATTACAGGGGCAACGGGAGATGTTGGTACACCGTATGCTGAAGGAGAAAAAGCGTATATTGAATACATTAATTCAAAAGGCGGTGTGAACGGCTATAAAATTGAGCTTGTCGGACAAGATTACGCTTATAAAATTCCTGAAGCGCAAAAGCTGTATCAAAAATATAAAGCGAGCGATAAAGTGTCAGCCATTTTAGGATGGGGAACAGCCGATACGGAAGCGTTGCGACAACAAGTTGCAGCAGATAAACTACCATTTTTCTCAGCTTCTTATTCAGAAAATTTAAAAAATATAAAAGAAAGCCCATACAACTTTTTAACAGCGGCGTCTTACTCTGATCAAGCGCGCTCTGTACTTCGTTGGATTAAAGAAAATCATACAGGTGGAACACCAAAAGTTGCGCTCATTTATAATGACACGGCATTTGGAAAATCGCCAATTCAAGATGCAAAAGACTTTGCGAAAGAAATTGGTGTAGAGATTGTAGACGAACAAATCGTTGACTTAAAAGCGCTTGATGCGACATCTCAACTATTGAACATGAAGAAAAAGGCACCGGATTATGCGATTATTCAACAAACATGGGGTGCGACAGCAACGATTTTAAAAGATGCGAAAAAATTAGGCATTGAAACGCAATTTATTGGCTTAAACTGGACAACTGGTGAAGGATTGCTCCCGATTGCAGGAGATGCGGCAGAAGGGTTTATCGGCGTTGTGACACATGCGTTTCCATATGAAGATTTGCCAGGTATGGCTGAAGTGAAAGAGTATTTAGCAAGCAAAGGTGAAAAATTAGAGGATAAAAACCAAAAGTTTATTCAAGGGTGGGTCACAGCGAAAATTTTAGTAGAAGGAATTAAGCAAGCGGACGATCCAACGACGGGAGAAGGCATTCGTCAAGGATTAGAAAAATTAAAAGATCTTGATTTAGGCGGCTTAGCTGCACCAGTGACGTTTACGGCTGATAATCATGCGGGGACAAATCAAATTCGTTTAGCAAAAGTAGAAAATGGACAGTTTAAGGTGTTTACAGACTACTTCGGATACTAAAGTGAATGAAAGGGTGTTTTCAATCGGAAGCACCCTTTCGCTTTCAGAAAGGGGGAGACAAATGCTTACGTTAAACAATGTCGAAGTGATGTATAATCGAGTCATTCTTGTGTTAAAAGGTATGTCGATGGTTATTCCAGAGGGGAAAATTGTCGCGTTGCTCGGCAGCAATGGGGCAGGGAAAACAACGACGTTAAAAGCCATTTCGGGATTATTAAGAAGTGAAGATGGCGAAGTAACAGATGGCTATATTGAGCTATATGGAGAACGAATTGAAGGAAAAGATGCAGAAGAAATTGTGAAAAAAGGAATTTTTCAATGTATGGAAGGAAGACGAGTGTTTGAACATTTAACGGTAGAAGAAAATTTAATTGTCGGTGCTCATACACGAAAAGATCGCCACAATATTAAAGCAGATTTACAAAAAGTATATCATTACTTTCCGAAGCTTCATATGTTGCGCCATCGCCAAGCAGGATATTTATCGGGTGGAGAACAGCAAATGCTAGCCATTGGCCGCGGCATGATGGCAAAACCAAAAATTTTACTGCTTGATGAACCATCGTTAGGGATTGCTCCGTTGCTTGTGAAAGAAATTTTTTCAATTATTAAGCGAATTAATGAAGAGGAAGGAACGACAATTCTCGTCGTTGAACAAAATGCGAACATTGCTTTATCGATTGCGCACTACGGATACATTATGGAAAATGGCCGCATCGTCATGGACGGTCCTGTGGAGAGATTACTTGAAAATGAAGATGTAAAAGAATTTTACCTCGGGATGAGCGAAAAAGGGCGTAAAAATTATCGCGAAGTGAAGTCGTATAAACGGAGAAAGCGGTGGTTGTAATGGAACGATGGAAATCATTTTTGATTGAGGCGTATGAACGGTCATTAGCATTGCGTGAGCGATTAGATGCAGCAAATATGAGTCCATACGAATTAGAAACGATTGAGCAACTGAATCGCATTCCGGTATTGAAAAAAGAACAATTACCTCTTTTACAAAAACATCAGCTGCCATTTGGAAATATGATTACAACACGCTCGAATGAATTGGCACGCATCTTTATGTCCCCAGGACCGATTTACGATCCGCAAGGAAAGGAAGAGGATGATTGGGGATTTGCGGAAGCACTTCGAGCCGCTGGATTTACAAGCGATGATATTGTACAAAATACGTTCTCATATCACTTATCCCCAGCAGGTTTTATGTTTGATAGCGCTCTTCGCCGTATCGGCGCAACAGTTGTGCCGGCAGGACCAGGCAATCGCGAATTGCAAGTGCAGCTCATGAATGACTTGCAAGTGACTGGATATGTTGGTACGCCAAGTTTTTTACATTTATTGTTGCAGTATGCGGATGAAAAAGGAATACACGTAACGGTGAAAAAGGCGTTTTTCACGGCAGAAAAGTTAACAGAAAACATGCGCGACCAGTTTGAACAACGGGGTATTCGTGTTTTTGAAGGATATGGGACAGCCGATTGTGGTTGTATTGCGTTTGAAGATCGTCAAGAACCAGGGTTGAAAATTAGTTCGCGAGCTATCGTCCAACTGTGTGATCCGATTAGCGGAGTACCGCTTGATGAGGAGGGAGAAATTGTCGTTACGATATTTGATCGGACGTACCCTCTCGTTCGATTTGGTACGGGAGATGTGTCACGTTGGGTCGATGGGTACAAAGGTGAACGGATTGTTGGCGTGCTTGGACGTGTCGGAACAAGCGTGAAAGTGAAAGGGATGTTTGTGCATGAGCAACAGTTGAAGGAAGTCATGGCTGACGTAGGATGTCCGCTATTTCAAGCGGTCGTAACAAATGAAGGTGATCATGATCAATTGACGATTTACATCGAAAAAGAGCTTGATGAAGAAGCAAAACAAAAAATAAAAAACGTTATTCGTATCACACCGACATTTGTTTCTGTTGATCGTGTAAATGAGGGAGAGCGGTGTCTCATCGATCGAAGAAAATGGTAAAAAGAGGCGTAATGCCTCTTTTTACAAAAATGTCCGCTTTACTTTTTCCCAGAAAGAGTTATCTTTCAGTTTGACTGTTTTAATCACTTTTCCACTTAATGCAATATCTATTTTTTCAACATGTTGAATGCTTAGCGCTTCATTATCCATACCGATAATTGGATAGTCGTTTCCGTCTTGTACCACTTTTAATGTTAGCTTGCGATTTCCGCTTAAAATAAATGATGAACCGAGCGTGCGATAACGATTGTTGTTTAGTGATGCTAATTCGCTTACTTGGAAGCACGGCAGCATCGGGTCCACGACTGCCCCATTAACCGATTTATTGTAAGCTGTACTTCCTGTAGGTGTGGCAATGATCATTCCATCGCCTCGGAACGTTTCAAAATGCAAATTGTCGATAAATACGTCCATGACAAACGTTTTAATAATACTTGAACGAATCGTGCATTCATTTAAACAATAAAATGACGTAGAATCATTGACTGTCACATGAATCGTTGGATATTTACGCACTTCGATTTGTTCCGTTGTCATCGCTTCAATCATTTTTTCTGTATCGTGAATATGGAAATCACAATACATACTTAATGAGCCTAATGTTGAAATGCCAGCATATAAGCAATCTTCACGAAATCCGGTTTTTCTCACCGCTTGCAAAAATGTACCGTCTCCACCGACGCTTACAATAATGTTTGCATGTTTTGCCTCATCTACAACTTGAAATTCATACTGTTTGGCGAGCTCAATGAGCGGTTGAACTTGTTTCGTCGTTTCTTCATCGTGTTTATGAAAGAAGTACATGCGATTACGGCGTTCAGTCATCGTTTTCCCTCCGTTAAAATGTCCTCATGTTTATTTTATCATTTATTTTCCATTCATAGCGAATTTATTCGTTTAATTTTGCTCATTTTTGTCGAAAATGTCATCGGGAAGGAAGTGAAAAACCGATGATTTTCGTTATTGCCATCATCTTTATTGCCTTCTTAGCAATCATTCCTTTTTTATATGTGCGCATGACGATTCAATTTCAACATGCACAAGATAATGATCAATTAACAATAGATATTCGCCTTCTTCGTTTTCTTCGTTATCGTTTTACTGTTCCGCTCATTGAAATATCAAAAAGAGAAGCCGGATTAGTGACAGAACAAAAAACAAGTACAGGGAAAGATGAAAAAACGACATTTACTGTTACTGATGCGCGCCAACGTATCGCACAAATCAAACGGTGGTTAAATGACATCGTTCATTTACATACGATTATAAAAAAATTTTTACAAAAAGTTTCGGTTTTACAGTTTCAATGGCATACGCAAATCGGCGTCGGAGATGCGGCAAAAACAGCGCTGCTCGTCGGGATCGGTTGGTCGGTTAAATATTACATGGTGGCAATAATGAGCAAATATATGAACGTTTGTAGCACTCCTTCCATTTCTATCGTTCCTTTTTTTCAAGGCGCATTATCGCGTACATCGTTTACATGTATGGTTCGATTTCGAATCGGTTATGCTATATTAGCAGGACTGAAGGTCGTAAAACATTGGAAAAAAGGTGCAAAAGTTTCTAGGAGGAATGAAAATGAATGGACATCCGATTGAAGGATTAATGACGACAGCGATGGAAAATTTAAAACAAATGATTGATGTCAATACGATTATCGGTGATCCTGTCGAGACACCTGATGGAAGCGTCATCTTAACTGTATCGAAAGTCGGTTTCGGCTTTGCAGCAGGTGGTAGCGAGTTTATGTTGAATCATGGCAATGAACAACAAAAAGAAGCTCATCCATTCGGTGGAGGAAGTGGCGGGGGTGTATCAATTACACCGATTGCTTTTTTAATTGTGAACAGTTCAGGCGTAAAGCTATTACATGTAGATGAAAGCACGCATTTATACGAGAAAATTTTAGATCTCGCCCCACAAGCGATCGAAAAAATTCAACAAATGTTTGAGAAAAAAGAAAAACCGAAGGAACAACATAACGAAGCAACAGATTTTGATATTTAGTCTCAATCGAAATAATTGAATTTTTCATCTAATTACGTTATGATGAGCCTGTATCTTATATAAAGAGGAGGCTTACTATGGCGAAGGTTACATTTAAAGGAAATCCTGTCACATTAGTCGGTCATGAAGTGAAAGTCGGTGATGCAGCTCCGAATTTTACTGTGCTTGCCAACGACTTATCGCCGGTGACATTAGATGATACAAAAGGATTTGTTCGTTTAATTAGCGTTGTGCCATCGATTGATACAGGAGTTTGTGATGCACAAACACGTCGCTTTAATGAAGAAGCAGGAAACATTGAAGGAGTAAAGGTGTTAACGATTAGCGTTGATTTGCCATTTGCTCAAAAACGTTGGTGCGCGGCAAACGGATTAGAAAACGTTGTTACATTATCTGACCATCGCGATGTATCGTTTGGCCAAGCGTACGGTGTGCTCATTCAAGAGTTACGCTTACTCGCTCGTGCAGTATTTGTCGTTGATCGTAACGATCGCGTCACATATGTCGAGTACGTATCAGAAGCAACAAATCATCCAAACTACGAAGCAGCCATTGAAGCAGCAAAACAAGCGGCTCAACAATAATTGTTTGAGGCTATCTCAAAAAGGGATAGCCTTTTTCGTTTATATTTTTTAAAATAAAATGTCGGACCGAAAGGAGTGAAACACATTGGAAAAGCTATTTACAGTCATCGATGAAACGGCGACATGGTTGCAAGAGGAGTTAAAATGTTCGTATTTAGAAGCTGTCGCAGAAACAGGTGAAAACTTATTTCATGGAGATGTTTTGCAAGAAGAAGTAAACGAGTTGTTAAAAAAACGGTTAAAAAAGGCGTACGCTTCCGTCCGTTTGCATGATTGGAAAAATGAACACATTCGTAAAGCATTGCAATTGGCAATGTTAAAAGGAATGAAACAATATGTACAACCTCATCATCAAATGACACCAGATGCTGTATCGGTATTTATCGGTTATTTAATTGATGAATTTACAAAAACATATTTTTCGCTATCCATTCTCGATCCTGCTGTTGGAACAGGAAATTTAATGACGGCTGTGTTGAATCAACTCACAAATAAAAAAGTAAAAAGCTACGGAGCAGATGCAGACGATTTACTATTGAAACTTGCTTATGTCAATGCAAACTTACAACAACATGAAATTCAATTTTTCCATCAAGATAGCTTAAAGCCGTTGTTTATTGAACCAGTCGATGTAGTCGTATGCGATTTACCGATCGGATATTATCCAGACGATGAACATGCCAAATCGTTTCGTTTACATGCCGAAACTGGCCATTCGTATGCCCATTATTTATTTATTGAACAAAGCATTCGTTATACGAAAGAAGGCGGATATTTGTTTTTCCTCGTCCCAAATACGCTTTTTACATCAGATGAATCAAAAAAGTTGCATGCGTTAATTAAAGAGGAAACGTTTATTCAAGGCTTGTTGCAGCTTCCGCTTTCGATGTTTAAAAATGAAGCAGCAGCGAAAAGTATTTTTATTTTACAAAAGAAAGGTGCGCATGCGAAAGCGCCAAAACAAGCATTGCTTGCACAACTTCCTAGCTTTTCAAATAAAGAGGCGATGCAAGCGATGGTCGTAAAACTCGAACAATGGCTGAAAGAAAATCGTTCATAACCTTCTGAATATAACAAATATGTGAAGAAAACGTTTTCGTAACGTTTGCGTACTTGAAAAGAGCGATGAACGACCCGTAAAATGAGAAACGTACCGATGAAATTCGCATATTTGCATACAATAATTGTGAACGATGTTAAAGGAGCTGTTTAGTCAAATGCCAAAAGTCATTGCGATCAATGCGGGAAGTTCTTCGTTAAAGTTTCAATTGTTCAACATGCCGAGTGAAGAAGTATTAACAAAAGGTGTGGTTGAGCGAATCGGTTTTGAAGATGCGATTTTTAATATTACAGTCAATGGAGAAAAAATAAAAGAAGTAACATCCATTCCAGATCATGCGGTTGCTGTGAAAATGTTGCTTGATAAATTAATTGAGCTTGGCATTATTCAATCGTTTGATGAAATTGAAGGAATTGGCCATCGCGTTGTGCATGGCGGTGAAAAGTTTAGCGACTCTGTTTTAATTACAGATGAAACGTTAAAAGAAATTGAAGATTTATCAGATTTAGCCCCATTGCACAACCCAGCAAACGTTGTTGGCATTAAAGCGTTTCGTGAAGTGTTACCGAACGTACCAGCTGTGGCTGTATTCGATACAGCGTTTCATCAGACGATGCCAGAGCAGTCGTTTTTATATAGCTTGCCATACGAGTATTATGAAAAGTTTGGCATTCGTAAATACGGGTTCCACGGCACATCACATAAATATGTGACACAACGGGCAGCTGAGCTATTAGGACGTCCAATCGAGCAACTTCGCTTAATTTCTTGTCATTTAGGAAATGGAGCAAGTATCGCAGCGGTAGAAGGTGGAAAGTCAATTGATACGTCCATGGGCTTTACGCCGCTTGCAGGTGTAGCGATGGGGACACGCTCTGGTAATATTGACCCAGCGTTAATCCCATACATTATGCAAAAAACAGGAAAAACAGCAGAAGAAGTAATTGATATTTTAAATAAAAAGAGCGGTATGCTTGGCTTAACTGGTTTTTCAAGCGATTTGCGCGATATTGAAGAAGCGGCAGCAAAAGGCGATCAACGTGCTGAATTAGCGCTTGAAGTGTTTGCAGGGCGTATTCATAAATATATTGGTTCATACGCAGCGCGTATGTGTGGTGTCGATGCAATTATTTTCACAGCAGGTATTGGAGAAAATAGTGATGTCGTTCGTGCGAAAGTATTGCGTGGTCTTGAATTTATGGGCGTATACTGGGATCCGGCATTAAATAAAGTACGCGGCAAAGAAGCGTTTATTAGCTATCCGCACTCGCCTGTAAAAGTATTAGTCATTCCAACGAATGAAGAAGTGATGATTGCTCGCGACGTCATGAGATTAGCGAACTTAGCGTAAGAAAAGGTGTCCATACGGGCACCTTTTCCTATTGATGTATGCGATTTGTTACTGTTTGATTCATTCGATACCAAATCCATAAATCGTTAATAATTGAAGCGAGAGCTGCAATTTCAAAGTTGAGCATGCATGAGCGGTTAAAATCGCTTTCTTCTCCGAGTTGTCTTTGCTTTTCATTAATTTGCTGTTCTAATTCAATAATTCGATCAGGAATTTTCCCGCGAATCGTCTCCCACTCTAATAAAATTTCTGCTTGTTCTTCTTTCGTGTACATATCCCAAGCTTTTTCTAAATGTGGCAAGCGAATGCCAAGACGTTCATCATATACAAAATGTGCACTCATTTCGTTCTCCCATCCTTTTCACTTATTAATTTTTATTTTAATCAAAATAGTTATTGAAAAAAAGAAAAATAGCTGTTACATTATTAATATGCAAAATGAATAAATATTAAATAACAAGTATTTTTATTCTTTAGGGAGGAACGATCATGGCAAAACCAAAAGTAGTGCTCGCTTATTCTGGGGGTTTAGATACATCGGTAGCGATTAAATGGCTACAAGAACAAGGATATGATGTTGTAGCTTGTTGTTTAGATGTCGGAGAAGGAAAAGATTTAGAGTTTGTGAAAGAAAAAGCGTTGAAAGTTGGCGCTGTAAAATCATATATGATTGATGCGAAAGAAGAATTCGCGAATGAATATGCGTTAATTGCTTTACAAGCCCATGCGCTATATGAAGGAAAATATCCGCTCATCTCTGCGTTGTCCCGTCCGTTAATTTCAAAAAAACTCGTTGAAATTGCTGAATTAGAAGGAGCGGTTGCTGTTGCGCACGGCTGCACAGGAAAAGGGAATGACCAAGTGCGTTTTGAGGTATCCATTCAAGCATTAAATCCGAACTTAAAAGTAATTGCACCTGTTCGGGAGTGGAAATGGTCGCGCGAAGAAGAAATTGAATATGCAAAGCAACATCACATTCCGATTCCAATCGATTTAGATAGCCCGTTTTCCATTGATCAAAACTTATGGGGAAGAAGTAACGAATGTGGCATTTTGGAAGATCCGTGGGCAGCACCGCCAGAAGAAGCGTATGAGTTAACAACTGCACTTGAACATACACCGAATGAACCAGATGTCATTGAAATCGGTTTTGAACAAGGGGTACCGAAAACAATTAACGGAAAAGCATATTCGCTTGCAGAGCTCATTTTACAATTAAATGCACTAGCAGGAAAACACGGTGTCGGCCGCATCGATCATGTTGAAAATCGACTCGTTGGCATTAAATCGCGTGAAGTGTACGAATGTCCTGGAGCGATGACGCTAATTAAAGCGCATAAAGAGTTAGAAGACTTAACGCTTGTAAAAGAAGTAGCTCATTTCAAGCCGATTATCGAGCAAAAAATTGCGGAAGTCATTTATAACGGTCTTTGGTTTTCACCACTAAAAGACGCGCTTGTTGCATTTTTAAAAGAAACGCAAAAAAATGTTACAGGCGTTGTACGTGTGAAACTGTTTAAAGGTCATGCAATTGTAGAAGGGCGAAAATCTCCGTTTTCGTTATATGATGAAAAGTTAGCGACATATACAGCAGAAGACGAATTCGATCATCAAGCAGCTGTTGGATTTATTTCTCTATTTGGCTTGCCTACAAAAGTATATAGCATCGTCAATGGAGAAAAGAAGGTGAACGTGTGAAAAAGTTATGGGGGGGACGATTTACAAAAACAGCAGCACAATGGGTCGATGACTTTGGGGCGTCGATCCATTTTGATCAACAGCTCGTTGAAGAAGATATCGAAGGAAGTATCGCGCATGTGACGATGCTTGGCGAATGTGGCATTTTACCGAAAGAAGACGTCGCAACGATCAAAAACGGATTAATGAAGTTATTAGAAAAAGCGAAAAAAGGGGAACTTTCTTTTTCTGTTGCTTATGAAGATATTCATTTAAACATTGAAAAAATGTTAATAGATGAAGTTGGTGCTGTCGGTGGTAAGCTTCATACAGGGAGAAGCCGCAACGATCAAGTGGCGACAGATATGCATTTATATTTGCGAAAACGAGTGATTGAGATCGTTGAACTTATTCGTCAGCTGCAGCGCGTGCTTGTTCAAAAGGCGGAACAACATATTGAAACGCTTGTCCCTGGTTATACGCACTTGCAACGGGCGCAGCCGATTTCGTTTGCCCATCATCTCATGGCGTACGTATGGATGTTTGAAAGGGATCGCGAACGTTTTACCGAATCGCTCAAACGAATTAACAAATCACCCCTCGGTGCTGGAGCGCTCGCAGGGACAACGTTTCCGATCGATCGCCATTTAACAGCACAACTTCTCGGTTTTGATAGCATATATGAAAATAGTTTAGATGCGGTAAGTGATCGCGATTTTATTATTGAATTTTTAAGCAATAGCTCTATTTTAATGATGCATTTATCTCGTTTTTGTGAAGAGCTCATTCTTTGGTCGAGCCAGGAGTTTCAGTTTATCGAAATGGATGATACGTTTGCGACGGGAAGCAGCATTATGCCACAAAAGAAAAATCCAGATATGGCTGAGCTCATTCGCGGGAAAACGGGGCGAGTGTATGGGAACTTAATGGCTTTATTGACCGTTATGAAAGGGCTACCGCTTGCTTACAATAAAGATATGCAAGAAGATAAAGAAGGAATGTTTGATACCGTTCAAACGGTGATCGGCAGCTTAAAAATTTTTGCTGGTATGATTGAAACGATGACAGTCCGCACAGATGTGATGGAAAAAGCAACGAAACAAGATTTTTCAAATGCAACGGAACTAGCTGATTATTTAGCGAAAAAAGGTGTACCGTTTCGCGAGGCGCATGAAATCGTTGGAAAACTTGTGCTGACATGTATTGAACGAGGTGTTTTTTTAGCTGATTTACCGCTTGATGTGTATCAACAAGCTTCCCCTCTATTTGAGGAAGACATTTATGAAGCGCTGAATCCGTATACAGCTGTCAACCGTCGCATGAGCGCAGGAGGAACAGGGTTTACGGAAGTGAAAAAAGCCATTGAGAAAGCAAAACAAATGATAGAGGCATAAAAGCAAACGCTTTTATGCCTCTGTTTGTTCAGGTGTGCGTACGACGAGTACGTCGCATTTCGCATATCTTGTAATATGTTCGGAAACGCTTCCGATGAAAAATCGTTCCACAGCGCTCATTCCTGTGGCGCCACAAACAATTAAATCTACTTCATATTTCGGAGCGACTTCTTTCGAAATTTTTACTTTTGGGGAACCGTACTCAATATCTGTGACGACTTCTTTCACGCCCGCATCGACTGCTTGCTTTTCGTATGATTGCAACAATTCTTTTGCGAATTTTTCCGCTCGTTCTGCCACTGTTCGATCGTATGCTTCGATCGTCGCGAATGAACGAACGTCGATAATGTGCGAAAGAACGAGTGAAGCATCGTTCCGTTTAGCAATTTCAATTGCTTTTTTAAACGCCCATTCTGCTTCTTTTGAGCCGTCGACTGCTACTAAAATTTTTTTGTACTTGTACATAAACACTCCCCCAATAAAAAATTTTCCTTCCAATTCAAGTATATCATTTTTTGTAAAACAAACACTACGTATTGTCGAAAAATTTATGACGAAAGGGGTAAAACGATGCGTGAAAAGGAACAAAAAGAACAATTGTATTACGATGAAAATGGAGTCGCAGAAGTAACGGAACAAATTACAGATGCATACATTAGCGGGGTTATTGAACAGGAAGATGAACAAAAGAGGCGATGATGCCTCTTTTGTTTCTCTTGTGCGCTCGGCATGGGTGCAATCTCTAGGGTGAAAGTCCCGAACTGCGAAGGCAGAAGTAGCAGTTAGCTTAACGCAAGGGTGTCCGTGG
>NZ_RXXX01000079.1:0-3680 GCF_011006755.1 Anoxybacillus sp. MB8 | reverse complement strand
GGCGGATTGAGCCATTGGCATCGCTCGATAGTCTGCATCCATTCCTTCCGTTTTGAGCAGTTTGTCTAGCTTGTTGTAAGAAAGATACGTGCCGTGTTGAAAAAACGTTTGCCTGACTTGGTAGTTGGCGAAGTTATATAAGTTTTTCGATCGAAAACAATACTCGTCGATCATCGGATAATAGGGATGGTTTGGATAAATGATGTGCTTTTCCACTCGGTTCGCCATCATGATCGTTGTTCACCTCGCTTTCTCTTTTACTATATATGTTCATCAGAGAGCCATGCAATAAGATGTAAAGATAATCAAAAAAGAAGTGTAATCTCAAATATATTTTATCAAAATGTTTAATATATTTTTACGATTGAATGAAAAAACAGAACCATATAAACACAAGTCCCCACCATATGAATCGATTTGTTTGTGTCATTATTCAAACCCTTTCTATATACATGCACTTTAAGATGATGACTTCTGTATGAACACCTTTTTCCATGGTTATACTGCTCCTACATACCCACGTATAAAAGGAGCGGAAATGACATGAAACGTCTGAAAATCACAAATGATCACGGTTGGACACCTCGAAAACTTCGGAAACAAGAACGGAAAATCAAAGATGCTTCTCTTCGTGTTCGAGTGACTACCGTTCGCCTCGTCATGGAAGGGTTTCTTGGCAAAGATGTCGCAAAAATGGTCAATTTATGCCGCCAATCGGTTGCCCTCTACGTCGCACGCTTTAATGAAGGTGGGCTCGATCATTTACTCGATCGTCGCTTGCCGCCTGGTCGCGTGCCATTTCTTACAGAAGAACAACAACAGGAGATCACACAACTGGTATTAACCACCACTCCTGTGGATGTCGGGTGGGGCATTTCTTCGTCATGGAACACACGTATATTACAGTCCTACATCTAACAAACCTATGGTGTTTCGATGTCACGGGAAGGCATTCGGAAGTTGTTGCGTCGTCTTCGCTTGTCATGGACACGCCCGACCTATAAGCTTGTCAAAGGCGATCCAGTACTTCAAGCGGCCTTTGAAAAAGAACTCGAGTTTATAAAAAAACGAATCACGGAAGAAATCGTTCTGCTTCATGTCGATGAGAAGCATGTTCGCGCCTATCAAGCGCTTCGTACGACATGGGCAGAAGTAGGGAATCAAAAACAAGTGCCAAGCTACGGTCACCACGCCCACGTATCTATTTTTGGCGCAGTCGATGTGCAACAAGGGGATGTCGTGTTTCATCGCGCATCATCCGCCAATGCCGAAACGTCCCTTGACTTTTTACGCCTGTTAAAAGAGAAATATTCTGACCGATTCATCGTGCTTGTGTTGGACAATGCGCGTATTCATCATGCCAACATGGTACAAGCTTTCCTTCAAAGCAAAGAAGGCGATGCGTTTCATTTTATTTTTCTCCCGCCGTATTCGCCTCATTTGAATCCGATTGAACGGTTGTGGAAGTGGCTGAAAGATGAAGTCATCGCTAACGTCTTGCATAAAGATCAAAACGATATTGCCCAGTCGATTACTCGGTTTGAACAACACGTCTTACAGCACCCAGATGAGGTGTTACGTCGCATCGGGTGTGCTGCGTGAACTAGAGGTTAAAATGTCAATTTGGATGTATATACATATCAACATCTATACACTATTTTACCATTTTCTCCTCTGTTGTACGAAAAAAAATAAAGGTGCCCAACAAGAGCACCTTTCCATATCAATATCTACATATATCGTAGCCCTGAATCATTTTATAATTGGCTAGCAGGACCAAAAAATTCATAATGAATGTGTTGTTCGCTTATTCCGTTTTCACGAAGAGCATCTTTCACAGCTTTCATAAACGGAATTGGACCGCACATATATACATCGACATTCATTTGTTTGATGACACGCTGTAACAACTGTGCATCAACCAATCCGGTCTTTTCAAAATGTGGATGGTTGCAGTCTTCATTTGATGGCTGCTCATAACAAACATGATAACATACGTTCCCTTGTTTGACGAGTGCGCGCAACTCTTGATCAAACGCATGAACACGTCCATGAACAGCGGCACAAACGAACGTAATCGGGCGATTCGGCTGTTGTTTTACAACTGCCTTTGCCATACTTAATAACGGTGTAATACCTACACCACCACTCACAAATACAACCGGTGTTTCTTTGCTCATATCAATCGTAAAATCACCAGCTGGCGCGCTTAATTCAAGCACGTCCCCTTCTTTCACATGGTCATGCAAATAATTCGATACAATACCAGCAGGTTTTTGATTTGTTTCAACTTCACGTTTCACACTGATGCGGTAATACGGTTGCCCTGGCATATCCGACAAACTATATTGACGAATGTGCGTATATTTTTCGCTCGGAATTTGTACTTTCACACTCACATATTGACCGGGAAGAAAATCGCTTATTTCCCCTCCATCTTGCGGAACGAGATAAAATGATGTAATAACATCGCTTTCTTTCACTTTTTTCTGCACAACAAAAGGACGAAAATCAAACCATCCACCTTGTTTTTTCGCTGCCTCATCGTACATTTGTTGTTCTACTTGAATAAATACATCAGCAATGACTCCATAAGCTTCACCCCACGCTTCAATCACTTCATCTGTCGCAGCGTCACCAAGCACATCTTTAATCGCAAGCAATAAATGTTTGCCGACAATCGGATAATGCTCCTTTTTGACACCTAAACTACGATGTTTATGACCAATTTGCTTCACAACAGGTAAAATGTCTTCTAAACGGTCAATGTGCTTCGCTGCGGCATATATCGATGCTGCTAACGCCTTTTGTTGTCTTCCTTGTTTTTGATGAGCATGATTAAAAATGTTCAATAACTCCGGATGATTAGCAAACATCAGTTCATAAAAGCGACGTGTAATTTGCTCCCCATATTGTTCTAATACAGGTACAGTAGATTGAATGATTTGTATCGTACGTTCGTTTAATAAAGATTTTGTTGCACTCATTGCACATATCCCCCAAAACATGTATTTAATATACATGTTTATTGAATCATACAACGAACAAAAAAGCAATATATAAAATACATGTTTTTTATTACTACTTCATTACATGACGGAAAAACTGAAGAATGTGCTACTATATAAGTAAAATAAAAATGAAAAGGTGAAAAAATTATGCAGTTGACGAACTATACAGAATATGCGCTACGAGTTCTTCTTTTTTTAGGTGCGCTAGAAGAAGGAGAAAAAACAAATATAAAAGAAATTTCTCGTACGTTTTCCATTTCGGAAAATCACCTTAGTAAAATCGTATACGATCTCGGGAAACTCGGTTTGATTGAAACGATTCGTGGACGAAACGGCGGCATTCGCCTCGCTAAAAAACCAGAAGACATCCGCATTGGCGCTGTCGTTAGGCAAACGGAAGATAATTTATCGCTCGTTGAATGCTTTGCCGCTCACGGAAATGACTGCATTATTACACCCGTTTGCCAACTGAAACATGTGCTTCATGAAGCATTGCAAGCATTTTTACAAACGCTCGATGCCTATACACTTGCTGACTTATTACAAAATAAACAAACGTTAAAAACGTTCTTTCATTCGTATGAGTAAAATGTTTGTGGGAGAAAAAAAGACAGGTTCCTGATTTGGTATAATCAGGAACCTTTCCGATATGTAAGTAAAATAGATGAA
>NZ_RXXX01000078.1:0-3829 GCF_011006755.1 Anoxybacillus sp. MB8 | reverse complement strand
GAGGGTACTTTCAACTCGATCGGTTCCATGTGGCGAGAGAGATTCGTCAATTGTTCCGAGGTCATGCAAGATATCGGGTGATTCGAAAGAAATTCGCATCATGGGATGAAGAGGGTGTGTTGCGAGAACTCACAAGTGCCATCGGTACGCTAGAACATGAGGAGAAGGAAAAGCAACTCGAGGCGCTTGTTCGTCGAATCGAGGAGATGCCAGGATGTTTGCGTGACTATCGCATATGGCTGAAGGAAAAAGGGATCGACACGACAAACATGAGAGCGATGGGGAGTGCGGAAGGAACGATGCATGTGTTTGCGAAACGAAGTAAAAACGGTCGAAGTTGGAAAGATGCAGGGATTGAAGCAATGTTGCGAGCGATCGCCGCGATAAAAGATACGTTACTCATTCGGACACGCCGTGGGGTGATGTATGGCGTGGAAGAACGAGAAGAAACGAAACGAGAAACGATCGTGAAAAAGGCAATGAAACGCGTCTCATCTCGAATGAAGGAAGTGATTCGGGACAACATTCCGTATTTCCGTCAGTCTTCAGGAACACCGATTTACGAGGTATTACAAGCATTGAAAGGTTTTTAAAAACACAGATATAGGCACATACCTACAGGATAAGAGAGGATAAAAGCGCTTACATGAAACAAGCCTATAAAACCATATATAACCAATAAAATCGGTCGAGAAAAAAATCTCCCACAAAGTCTTGACTCAAACTAAAAAATTTGTCTATTTCTTTGTGGTTAACTCGTTATGATAAAATAACATATAGTACACGTTTTCCACATTATCCACAAACATGTGGATAAAATAATCCACAAAAAAATGCCCCTGTTCACAGGGACACGGACTACAACAGTAGACTTGGATTCGCATTTAACGCCATGGTCGCGCGCTTTCCTTGTTGAAATAATACCGTCCCAGCTGCCGCAATCATCGCCGCATTATCTGTACAAAGGGACAATGGCGGAATGACAAGTTCTACCTCTGGTAATTGCTCAACTTGTTTTTGTAATTGTGTGCGCAATCCTTCATTTGCTGCGACACCACCAGCTAGCAATATTTGTTTCACGTCGTAATGCGCAGCTGCTTGTATCGTTTTTCCTACTAATACTTCAACAACACTTGTCTGAAAACTTGCTGCCATATCTTCAGGCAAAATTGTTTCTCCACGCTGTTTTGCATTGTGCAACGTATTAATGACCGCTGATTTTAATCCACTAAAACTAAAATCATACGAACCTTCTTCTAACCACACACGAGGCAAATCAACGGTCGGTTTTCCTTGTTTGGCCAAACGATCAATATGAGGACCTCCCGGATAAGGCAACTGTAACGCGCGTGCAACTTTGTCATACGCTTCCCCAGCCGCATCGTCTCGCGTCTCACCAATGACTTCAAACACTCCATGCTCTTTCATATAAATGAGCTCGGTATGCCCTCCTGACACAACAAGAGCTAATAGCGGAAATTTCATTTCTTGTACAAGTTGATTTGCATAAATATGCCCTGCGATATGATGCACACCAACAAGAGGAATGCGATGCGCAAAAGCTAATGCTTTCGCAGCGTTCACACCAATCAATAGCGCTCCAACTAACCCCGGACCTTCTGTTACCGCAATTGCATCAATTTCGCTAACATCCATATTTGCCTGCTTCATCGTTTCTTCTAACACGAGCGTGATTTGCTCAACATGGTGACGCGATGCAATTTCAGGAACGACCCCACCAAATCGTTGATGACTTTCCATTTGTGAGGAAACAACGTTAGCTACAATTTCACGTCCATTTTTCACAATGGCAGCTGCTGTTTCATCACAGCTTGTCTCAATTCCAAGCACAAATATATCTTTTTCACTCATAATTTCACCCACATTACTAATGCATCTTCTTGGTTATCTGAATAGTATCGCTTACGAATACCGCCATTTAAAAAGCCAAGCTTTCGATATAATGATTGTGCAACGGTATTCGACACCCGCACTTCCAATGTCATCGTTTGGGCTCCTTCTTCTCTCGCTAACGCCATCGCCTGTTTCATTAGCGCTTCTCCTAATTTTTTACCACGAAATTCCGGCAACACCGCAATGTTTGTAATATGTGCCTCATCCATGACCAGCCACATACCACAATAACCGATAATTTGTCCATCATACTCCATCACAATATAACGAGCATACGGATTGTTTGTCAATTCTTGATAAAAGGAAGAACGGCTCCACGGAAGTGTAAATGAACATTGCTCAATTTCCATAATACGATCAAGATCTTGAAGCGTCATAAAGCGAAAAAAAACATTCACTTAACCTTCCGCCCTTTCTTGTTGACGAGCAAGCCAATTCGCTTCGGCCTCTGCTAAACGAATATAGTTTGGGACAAATGTATGAACATCTTCCGGTTGACGATTCATTCCTAACCATGCAAGTTCGCTTGGGCGCGGATTGTGAAGGGTCGCTGAGGCTAATTGGACAGAACGACCTAGCGCTTCAACAAACACTGCTTCGTGTAGCACACTATCATTTCCAACTAATAAAATTGGTTCATTGTACGATTTTAATTCATTTGCCCAATCTGTCGCCAAAATAACTTGATCAGCTACAATGGATTGAATGTTGCCCCCTTCAGCTTTATAAAGACCTGTATAAATTTGTCCACGCCGAGCGTCCATTAATGGAACAATAAGCCCATCAAAATACTTCGCATTTGCTGCCATCACTTCTAAACTCGATATACCGACAAGCGGAATGTTTAGCGTCCAAGCCAGCGTTTTAGCAATCGTCACACCAATGCGAACACCTGTGTATGATCCAGGTCCTTTCGCAACAACAATACGGGCAAGATCTTGAGGGCTTACCTCACATTCTTGAAGAAGCGCCTCAATCGCAGGCATTACTCGTATCGAATGATTTTTTTTCAAATTCGTAATCATTTCGCCTTTAACGACTTGTCCATCAACGATAGCGATCCCCATAACAAATGTAGATGTATCAATGGCTAACACTTTCATCACTAAAAATCTCCTTACATAGCTGTTTATAACGTTCACCAATCGGTGAAAAACGAATGATTCGATTTTCTCCATCCGCATGGTGAATCGTAATATGTAAACGCTCAGATGGCAAATATGGTTCAATTAAATGTGCCCATTCGACAACTGTTACACCATCACCAAAAAAATATTCATCAAACCCTAAATCTTCTTCGCTTTCATCTAAACGATATACATCCATATGATACAAAGGTAAGCGCCCTTCATACTGCTTTATAATAGTGAAAGTTGGGCTGTTCACATTACGGTCAATTCCTAAACCTTTTGCTAATCCTTTTGTAAACGTTGTTTTTCCTGCTCCCAAATCACCTTCTAACGTAATAACGTCTTTAGGTTGAACATATCGAGCAAGTTTCATCGCTAATGCTAACGTATCTTCAGGATGATGTGATACATATTCATATGTTTTCATCGTTCATTCCCCTAATTGAATAAAATCAATATACAAAAAAGACCTTAGGATCACTCTCCTAAGGAAATGCTACACATATAAGTGTACACGAAAACAAATCATAACGCAAAAAAGGCATAAAAAAATACGAAACTTACACCGTTTCGTTGTTTCGTTTCATTGGTTGCGGGGGCAGGATTTGAACCTGCGACCTTCGGGTTATGAGCCCGACGAGCTACCTGGCTGCTCCACCCCGCGACAATAGAAAATAAACATAATAATGCCCGACAACGTCCTACTCTCGCAGGCGGTGTCCCGCCAACTACCATCGGCGCTGGAGAGCTTAACTTCCGTGTTCGGGATGGGAACGGGTGTGACC
>NZ_RXXX01000077.1:0-4347 GCF_011006755.1 Anoxybacillus sp. MB8 | reverse complement strand
TTCATCTATTTTACTTACATATCGGAAAGGTTCCTGATTATACCAAATCAGGAACCTGTCTTTTTTTCTCCCACAAACATTTTACTCATACACATCTACTAGGGGAGTCCAATAGCTTGGACTGAGAGAAGAACGCGCAAAAGTTCTTTGACCCTCTGAACCTGATCTGGGTGATGCCAGCGTAGGGAAGTAGATGGTGCGAGTGTCATTCGCTTGTACTATTTGCGGACAAAATCAGGTTCTTTTTATGGAACCTGATTTTTTTACGTGTTGGCATTGCTCCTATTAAAAAATGAAAAGGAGCGAATAAGAATGAACAACTTATTTTCCAACATGTTATTTCCCTCAAGTAAAAAAGTGTACGTGCAAGGAAGACGAAAAGATGTTTGTGTTCCAATGCGAGAAATTCAACTGTCGCCAACAAAAACAGAAACAGCGATAATAGAAAATGAACCGATCTGCGTCTATGATACAAGCGGCCCGTACACCGATCCACTTTTTGAACCGAATATTCATAAAGGATTGCCAACATTAAGAGAAAAATGGATAGTCGAACGCGGCGATGTCGAAAAATATGAAGGACGATTTTCTAAAGCTAACTTACCTTTTCAACGCAAACCGATGCGCGCAAAAAAAGGAAACACGGTTACACAAATGCACTATGCAAAACGAGGGATCATTACACCTGAAATGGAGTTTGTCGCAATTCGCGAACAAATGGATCCCGAATTTGTTCGTCAAGAGGTGGCGGCAGGAAGAGCAATTATCCCAGCTAATATTAACCACCCTGAAAGTGAACCGATGATTATAGGAAGTAAATTCCACGTGAAAATTAACGCAAATATCGGAAATTCAGCTGTCACCTCTTCCTTAGAAGAAGAAGTTGAAAAAATGCTTTGGGCGATCCGCTGGGGCGCTGATACTGTCATGGATTTATCAACAGGAAAACATATACACGAGACTCGAGAATATATTATTCGCAATTCTCCTGTTCCAATTGGTACTGTCCCTATTTATCAAGCATTAGAAAAAGTCAATGGAGTTGTCGAACATTTATCATGGGACGTTTATCGTGAAACATTAATCGAACAAGCAGAACAAGGGGTCGACTATTTTACTATTCATGCTGGCGTATTACTTCGTTACATTCCTTTAACAGTCAATCGCACGACGGGGATCGTTTCTCGCGGTGGTTCCATTATGGCGCAATGGTGCTTAGCACATCACGAAGAAAACTTTTTATACACTCATTTTGAGGAGATTTGTGAGATTTTAAAAACTTACGATATCGCTATTTCACTTGGGGACGGATTGCGCCCTGGTTCGATTGCGGATGCAAACGACGAAGCTCAATTTGCCGAGCTGCAAACACTTGGAGAATTGACAAAAATTGCTTGGGAGCATGATGTTCAAGTCATGATTGAAGGTCCGGGACATATTCCAATGCATAAAATTAAAGAAAATGTCGACAAACAAATAGAAATTTGTCACGGGGCACCTTTTTATACATTAGGTCCAATAACTACTGACATTGCACCAGGTTATGACCATATCACCTCAGCTATCGGTGCAGCAATCATTGGGTGGTACGGCACGGCGATGCTTTGTTATGTTACTCCGAAAGAACATCTCGGATTGCCAAATAGAGACGATGTCCGTCAAGGTGTTATCGCTTATAAAATCGCTGCTCATGCTGCCGATTTAGCAAAAGGGCATCCTAGTGCACAAAAAAGAGACGACGCCTTGTCAAAAGCACGGTTCGAATTCCGATGGCATGATCAATTCAACTTGTCTTTGGATCCTGAACGTGCGCGTGAGTATCATGATGAGACGTTACCAGCTGAAGGAGCAAAACTTGCCCACTTTTGTTCAATGTGCGGGCCAAAATTTTGCTCAATGAACATCTCACATCAATTGCAAAAAACTTTACAACACGAAGGAATGAAGGAGAAGGCAAAACAGTTTGTCGAACAAGGAAAAGCATTATATATAAACAAGATGCAAGTTGAGCGCTAATGCTCAACTTGCATCTTGTTTGACAGTTTCCTTTTTTTATCTTAATTTTATTACGAACAGTATATTTCATAAATATTTAGAGAGGAGAGAAAAACATATTGACCGATTTTATCATTTTTTTGTTAGGACTCCTTTTGATTATAGGTGTATTAACGACAAAGTTTTCTTCATGGTTAGGAGTGCCGTCCCTTGTTTTCTACATACTGGTTGGAATGATTTTATCGAAATTTATATACTTCGACAACGCCTTCCTAACTCAAATATTCGGTATTTTTGCATTGATTGTCATTTTGTTTGAGGGTGGCATGAACACAAAATGGAATACATTAAAAAAGGTGATCGTTCCATCCTCCTCTCTTGCGACATTCGGGGTACTTATTACAGCTATTTGTGTCGGTGCCTTTGCAAAATATATTTTAAATATTTCATGGGCAGAGGGGCTACTATTGGGAGCCATCGTGTCTTCTACTGATGCAGCAGCCATTTTCGCTACATTAGGGAGCGTATATGTAAACCGCCGTCTCTCTGCAACACTAGAGGCAGAATCAGGAATGAATGACCCTATGGCTGTTATTTTAACTCTTTCTTTAATTACGTTCGTCCAAAATCCTGAAATATCTATACTTCATACTTTATTGGGGTTTTTTTGGCAAATTATTTCAGGCATCTTAATTGGACTTGGAATGGGGAAATTAACCATTTGGTGCATGAACAAAATTCATCTGGATTCGTCTGGACTATATCCCATCCTATCTCTATCATTTGCAGTACTCTCCTATAGCACTGCCGCTTTAATGAAAGGTAGTGGATTCCTTGCTGTATATATCATGGCTGTTTTTGTCGGTAATTCCCAAATCGTTTATCGTCATTCTGTTTTTCGTTTTAATGAAGGATTAGCATGGATGATGCAAATATTTATGTTCATTTTACTTGGATTACTTGTTTTTCCGAATGAGTTAGTAGAGGTAGCGTGGGAAGGCATTGTTCTTGCGATCTTTCTTATCATTGTAGCAAGACCAATTAGCGTAATGGTAAGCACAATAAAAATGCGTTTTTCTATGAAGGAAAAATTGTTTCTTTCCTGGGCAGGTCTAAAAGGTGCTGTCCCGATCGTTTTGGCAACTTACCCTCTCATTGCAAATATTGAAAATAGCCAACTGATTTTTAATATTGTTTTCTTTATTGTTCTCATTTCTGCTCTTATTCAAGGATCAACCATTTCTTTGTTAGCTAAGCATCTAGGATTATTGCATGGAGAAAAAAAGGAGGTCGCTCATTCCCTTGAATTAATGTCAACGACAAAAGCGGATAAAGAAATTGTTGAAATTCATATTGGAAGTAAACAATCTCATTTATCGAAAATGACAGTTAGTCAACTTCCTTTACCTAAAGATTGCTTAATCACAGCTATTATTCGGAATGAAAAAATTATTACCCCGAAAGGAAATGCGCGATTGCTTGAAAATGATGTTGTTTATATATTGATTGAAAAAGGAAAAATATCAGAAATCTATAAAATATTTTCAATAAACGAAGATATATAATTTTAAGCAAAAGTAAATAAGGGCGAGAAGCTTCTCTCGCTCTTACACAAACAAAGTTGGCTTCCTACTTACTCCATTTTATCATTAAACAAATTTAAAAATATCACTAACAAGTCCATTCACTTCAATTCATTTCTTCAGACTATGTTTTTCTACAAATCCTTTTTAGATAATCTCTCTTCTTTATTTAGCTAACGAATTATAAGAACTTCCTGTAATCCGATAATGAATCAAATAGGTGAAATAAAAATGATGTAGTAGATCATATTTCACTAAATCGACACATATGATGTGTATCAGACTTGGTCATTTATTTTCATTTGAAAACGGATACAAAAGGAGGAGTTTACATGATTTATGCTCAGCCTGGGCAACCTGGCTCACTCATTACATTTAAAAAGAGATACGAAAATTTCATCGGTGGAGAATGGGTACCTCCCATTGACGGTGAATATTTTGAAAATATTTCGCCCGTTACTGGACAAGTATATTGCGAAGTCCCTCGCTCGAAAGCAGCTGATGTCGAATTAGCACTCGATGCTGCTCATGCGGCGAAAGAAACATGGGGACGCACATCTGTCGCTAAACGTGCACGCCTATTAAATAAAATCGCAGACCGAATGGAAGAGAATTTAGACATGCTTGCGGTCGCAGAAACATGGGAAAACGGAAAACCGATTCGTGAAACGCGTGCCGTGTTTTTGTCAATAATAAATTGAGCCAGAGCGATCACTTCAAAAGTGAGCCACTTTTAGAATCAGAGTTCCCATAAATGGGAGAGGGTGGG
>NZ_RXXX01000076.1:0-4995 GCF_011006755.1 Anoxybacillus sp. MB8 | reverse complement strand
CCATCGCTTTTGGTGTTGGTTTAAAAGTTATTCTAAAAAACTGAATAAAAAATCCTTTTGTTCCGCCCTACCAAGGTGCGAAATATGAGTTAAATAAAGAAAATTCTTGTCAATATGTCCAACCATTTTTTAAGGAATTAAAATGGTGATATTCACCAAAAGATTAATAGGAGCATTACTTCAAAAAGCAGGAAGTAATGCTTTTTTTGTTGAAGTAAAGGACAGCATTAAGAGAGACTATCAAGCAGAAAACCTTGAAATGATTAATCTTATTCTGGAGGTAATGAAAATGAGTAAAGTCAAAGTTTATCATTACGATGCATTCAGTAATGAGCCAAATATGGGGAATCCAGCAGGTGTAGTTTTTGATGGAGACCAACTCACTGAAAAGGAAATGCAAGAAATAGCGTTAAAAGTAGGCTTTAATGAAACAGCTTTCCCTCTTAAATCTGATAAAGCGGACGTTAGAATTCGTTATTTTACACCTGGACATGAAATGAATCTATGTGGTCATGCAACAATGGCTGCTATTTATGCATTAAAAACAAAAGAATTACTAAAAGAAAAGAGTGATTTAACAATAGAAACCAAAGCAGGAGTTCTGCCAATAAGAATAAATCGAAATTCACAAAACGAAATAGACATAACGATGAAACAAGCATCTCCACAATTTAAAGAATTTAATGGTTCAATTGAAGATTTAGCCTTTTCCATAGGGCTGAAAAAAGACGATATAGAACCGAACTTACCGATTTTATACGGAAGTACAGGTACTTGGACTTTATTAATTCCAATAAAAACCCTAAGTGCTTTCAAAAGAATGAAACCCAATAATAAGCTCTTCCCAAGTATATTGAAAGAAATGCCAATGGCTTCTGTCCACCCTTTTTGTTTAGAAACTTATGATTCAAATGCACATATGCATGCTCGACATTTTTCTTCGCCTTTCTCTGGCACGATTGAAGACCCAGTAACAGGAACTGCTTCTGGGGTAATGGGCGCATATTATGCAAAATATATCGCAGATAATAACGTATTAAACCTAAACCTTTTAATTGAACAAGGTCAGGAAATTGGAAGAGATGGAAGAGTAGAAGTAAATGTGATGAAAAATGAGGATTCATATGAAGTGGAAATTACAGGTAAAGCTGTTTTTGTAAAAGAGATTGAGGTTTTTATTTAATTAACAAAGTTTCCTGTTTTACTATCTACTATCCTGAAAATTTCTGAATCCAAAAAGGCAACACTCCCATACGAACTCGAAGTATCAGTTTGTAATCGACCTCTGACTTCAGCTATAAGGGCAGTATAGACATAATATATTTCACATTTTCATTCTTCTGATGGTGATGCATAGATGCGGTATGGTTGTCTCCCATGGAAGAATGAATTAACTTCCATCATCTGTGGTGAAACTTGTTTAATGTTTGGCTAAGGGCAGGGTAGTTGAAGAATTATATTGGGAGGAGGAGTTTTTAGTGGCAGAAACAGTTGTACCAATTACAACAGATAATTTGGAACAATGTATTGAACTATATATTAAAGTTTTTAATAGTGAGCCTTGGAATGAAAGTTGGACGTATGAAACTGCTAAAGAAAGGCTTACGGATTTGTTACATACTCCTAATTTTACGGGATTTTTTTGGAAAAACAATGAAACTCCAATTGGTTTTATAGCAGGAAACAGCAAAAAAACATATCAAGGAATAACTTTTTATTTAGCAGAATTATGCATCAATAATGAAATTCAAGGTAAAGGTTATGGTTCCAAACTTCTCCAATTTTTAGAGGAGGAATTACAGAAGAAAAACGTTAAAAGCATTTATCTTTTAACTTCCAATGGAGGACTTGCAGAAAACTTCTATAGAAAAAATGGTTATGTTGTGAATAACAATAGGATTGTTATGAAAAAGAATTTGTAAATTGCGTTAGACTTGTTCCACTCTCATGGAAGAACAGAAATATTTCATAATCTGTGGTGCTGTGAAATACGGCATGGGCGGCTAAAGGGCAGTATTGCTCACAATCAAGGAATTAATGAAAAAAGCACGAACCTATAAGTAGGATGTGAAACGTCTAAATTACGGAGGTAGAGAAATGTATTTAGAAGCCGAAGTGTACGGAATGGTGAATTGGGGATTTGCAATAGTGATGGGAATTGAACTAATTTCTTTCATTGTTCTTTGGCTCAAACATAAATTCAGCAAAGAAGCATTTTGTTGGTTTATAGGACATATTATTTTCTTTTCTTTTGCTGGTTACAAACTTTTAGAAGCGATAAACACTTTTGAACATAATGATTTTATGGGTTCAGAAAAAGCATCATTGAGCATAGGAATCTCAGGGATTTTATGGGCAATTAGTGTAGTTTGTTTATTAATTGGAATTGCACGTCTTATTTCAAGTAAAGTTCTAAGCAAAGGGTAATCTGTTTCACTTCTATGGAAGAACAAATGAACTTCCATAATTTATGGTGAAGCTCGCTTCATGGTTGGCTAACGAGCGAATTAGTTGAAGAATAGCACTAAATTTGCCTTTATGATAGTCATTACTTTACAAATGAAGGGGGATTAAGATGGAAATCCGTTCAGTGAAAGGGCCAGACTACTATGTAATATCTCCACTTATCAATGAGTGGTGGGGCGGAAGACAAATGTCCGATATGTTGCCAAAATTATTCTTCGACCATTTTCAAAATACAAGTTTCATTGCCGAAAAAGATGGAAAAATCGTTGGATTTTTGATAGGTTTTCTATCCCAAACATATCCAGAAGAAGCATATATACACTTTGTTGGGGTTCATCCAGATTATAGGGAAAATGGTATTGGAAGACAACTTTACAATGAATTTTTTGATATTGTTAAAAAGAGTGGTCGGAATATCGTACGTTGTGTAACTTCACCAGTGAACAAAGTTTCCATTGCATTTCATACGAAAATGGGATTTGAAATCGAAAAAAACGGAGATAAAGAAATTGATGGAGTCTCTGTATATACTGATTATGACAAATCAAGATAGAGTTTTATTTGTGAAGAAGTTAATTTAATTATGACCTTATTTAACTCCCATGTAATGAGGAATAAACTTCCATCATCTGTGGTGAATCTCACTTCGTGGTTGGCGAACAGGCAAGATATGCAATAAAATTTTTTGAATCTTTTAATTATAATAGGAATATCATCAAAAAGAAAGGTAAGAATATGGATTTTATAAATGAAAAAGTTTTATTTGTATCGCTGTTTGTTTTGATTATTCATAGCATAGAAACATTAGCTTATGCCGTAAGGTTATCTGGTGCGAGAGTAAAGTTAATCGCTTCTGCTTTATCTTTATTTAACGTAATGGTGATTGTTTCAAGATTAGCTAATATGATGCAGCAGCCATTTACAGGGAGTTTGATTGATACTGCTCCAAAGCAAGGTTCTCTGGAGTTTGTAAAAATGGAGTTTAGGGTACTCATAGGTTCATCTACTCTTGGTACGTTATAGGAATATTGCTCCTCCCAACTTTTATTGCCATATTCTCAAGAGCCATCGTTCATCTTTCAAACCAAAGAGGCTCAATACCAGCATTGATGAAAAAAGGAACAAATATTGCTTTTTTAAAGCGAGGCATAAAACATATACAATTACCAAGATGGTCTTACATAAAAGACATAAACCTCAGAGATGTGCCTAAACAATTATTTTTCGTGAATATGGTGATTACTGCCGTATATAGGAGTGTTTTCTGCTTTATATGCATCTCTAATCGCACCTGAACGGGCTTCGACTGCAATTATGGCTTCAGGTCTAATCAACGGTATAGCCACTATTCTATTGGTTATTTTCGTTGACCCTAAAATATCAGTTCTTGCCGATGATGTGGTGAATCGGAAAGGGAATTACATAACATTAAAAAGCATTTCTATAATGATGGTTACTTCAAGGCTGTTCGGAACAGTTTTAGCTCAATTTTTATTTGTTCCTGGAGCGTACTATATAGCATGGCTTACTAAGTTTATAGTCTAACGTTATTCTACTAACAGGTGCGGTACTTCAACAAGGAGAATCGCTTTTCCTTATTGTGCTAACGGGCAGCATTAGTTGAATAAGGAATTAGTGTTTCCAATGTTGAATTATATAAGATTGAAAACAAATATCTTTCGGGGGATTCATTATGAAAATTTTTAGATTTGATAAAGAAGTCGGTGCGAAAATAACGAAATACAATTCGGACTTAGCGATTTATACAAGAATTATAAAAACAAGTGAACCTTCTATTCTCGGTTGTATGTATATAGAACCTAACGGAGTCGTTGGGTATCACGAAGCACCTGTTCCTCAATTGTTTCTGGTGGTTCAGGGGGAAGGCTGGGTAACAGGGGAGGACCGCAAAAGAATTTTTGTAAAAAGAGGGGAATGTGTTTTTTGGGAGAAAGGAGAATGGCACGAATCAGGAAGCGATGAGGGAATGACTGCAATAGTGATTCAATCTGAAACTTTAAATCCTGAATCTTTTATGGTAATTAAAGCAACAGAGTAAAAGAGTTTCTTCTTCAGCTAACGGATAGCGTTAGTTCGATAAGAAGAGCGGAATAAATATCGAAAAAACGCTCAGATTATTAAAAATTCGAGTGTTTTTATTTGTTAATTTCGGTTTAATGAATGTGATAATTCAGTTGCGAATTAGGTTGCTATTTAAAGCATTTTTAAGATTTTTCCTCCCTGAAGTGAGCCCGTTAGGAAGAATCCTGTTTCTCTTTTTTCATTGGGGAATAGGGGAAAGAGACGAAGAAGTATTAATTGCATTTGAATGATGTTATTGATAAGGTTGATGTTTATTTTAAAGTCTAATTTTTATTGCAAAAATTTTGCAGGTTCTCACTTGAGGTACAAATGCTTTATTGCGATATTTGATATATTGTTTTTGTCAATAATAAATTGAGCCAGAGCGATCACTTCAAAAGTGAGCCACTTTTAGAATCAGAGTTCCCATAAATGGGAGAGGGTGGG
>NZ_RXXX01000075.1:0-5203 GCF_011006755.1 Anoxybacillus sp. MB8 | reverse complement strand
GATACAGGAATATGGAGAAACCACTTTTGATGTTTGTTCACTAACTTTGCTGTTCCAAACGTCCATGTTCCGTCGAAATACGTTTCAAGTCCTTTCGTTTGAAAAGGAACTTTGATTCGTCCTTCTAACGTATTGATGGAAAACAACCCTTTGGTTAGGCTGTAATCTCGATTAAAAACGAGGTCTATTTGCGGTTTTTTAAACGCAATCTGACACCACTTGTGTCCATTGGTTTGGTTGGTTTTATATTTTGCAATCACCGTTTTTAACACAGACTGTGCCATTTGAGATTTTAAGCCAAATGTAGAGCGAAGTTTGCGGTACGTCATCTTGTGAAGTTTGGCTTGCACAAGGGTGTTTTCTTTGTATATCACTTCCGACACCGCATTGCACGCATCACGATATGCTTGCATCGTTTTTTGAAGAAGCTGTTCTTGTTCAGATGTCGGTAAAATTTTAATTTTTGCTGTTAAAGTCAATTTCATGTTCTCACCACCTTTCACTAATTTTATTTTATATTTTTTTAGTGAAAAATAAACAAAAAAAACGCATTCCTCCCCATGCTTGAAAGCAGGGGTTTCCTGCGTGATTAATCATGAAAATACGACAGAGCTTAAGCAATGAAAAAACACTTTTTCAGCAATCGCCAAAAAAAGTGTTTTCGTCAATTACGGCAACCGATGACCTGCCGCACGGTAGATTTCGTACCATTCTTGTCGGGAGAGTTGCACATGGCTTGCTTGGCAAATGTCTTTTAAACGAGCAGAGTTTGTTGTGCCAACGATCACTTGCATGTTCGCTGGATGACGCAAAATCCAAGCGACAGCAATCGCTGACTTGCTTACTCCTTTTTCCTCCGCTAGCCGTCCGAGTACTTCATTGACTTCCGGAAATTGCTCGTTGTCAATGAACACTCCTTCAAAAAAGCCGTATTGGAACGGAGACCACGCTTGTATCGTAATCTGTTTAAGACGGCAATATTCTAAAATATGTCCGTCGCGGTTCGGCGCTCCGTCAAATAGCGTATTCGCTTGAATGCCGCTTGTCACTAAATTCGCATGCATAATACTGAACTGCATTTGATTCGCGATGATCGGCTGTTTAACGTATGCTTGCAATAGCTCGATTTGCATACTATTGAAGTTGCTCACTCCGAAATGACGGACTTTTCCACTTGCATGTAGACAATCAAACGCCTCTGCTACTTCTTCTAGTTCCATAAGCGTATCCGGTCGGTGTAAAAGCAACATGTCTAAATAATCGGTTTGAAGTCGCTTCAATATGCCGTCGACGGATGTTAAAATATGCTCTTTTGATAAGTCATAATAGCCATCACGAATCGAACATTTGCTTTGAATGTGAATGCGTTCGCGCAAATGCGGACGAGAAGCAAGCACTTCACCAAACAGCTCTTCACAACGCCCTTTTCCATAAATATCTGCATGGTCAAACATCGTAATTCCTGCTTCAAGCGCTTCGTCTATATACCTTGATAGCTCGGAAACAGACATTTCCGAAATCCGCATGCATCCTAACACAATTTCTGAGGCTATTAGTCCAGAGTTACCAATGTTTATTCGTTTCATTTGTCCGTCCTCCCTTTTTACTTTCGTTTTGAAGCTGCTTCTATGGCGAACTGTGCTCCGATTAACTCAACAGCGCACAAGATGAAAATAAAAAAGATTCCCATCGTTTCTCCCTCCCTCATGCTTTTGACACGAGCATAAGGTATGAAACGCGTTTCGATGCAATATGTTTTTAAAACTTTTCTGCTATACGTCGAATGAAGACGAGCGAAGCGATTGCAATGAAAGCAAGAATCGTTTCTACAATCCAAACATTTGAAATGACTTTCACTTGATATAGCGCAGGGACCACATCAATTAACGCATGAATCAAAATGGCATACACCACATAACGAAATTGTCCTTTCCGAACCCCATATAAAACAAGAAGAGAAAGCGCAACATGGATCGCTATCGCAAATGTTCGCTCGATACCACCTAATACATACATCCAATCAGGCTGATTTAACATGGTTTTGAGCATCTCCACTTGTGTAGCAGGGAGAGAGGAAGCAATTTGCTCAAACTGACCTGTTTGCACGAGATGAGAAATGACCATCATATTCACGGCGCTAAAAGCACCAATAAGCACAGCTTCCATTCCTCCATGTCCTAAACCGAATGATAATCCATCCCCGTATGCCCGATTGTTTTTTAACATGAAACGAAACCCGACATATCTTCCTATCTCTTCAAACACTCCAGCTGCTAAAGCGCCGTAAGCGACAAACGCCCAAACGCTACTTATTCCTTTTAACGATGTGCCACTCGGATCTATGACAAGCATATGCATAACTTTCTCTAACACTTGTGAAAATAAAACAAAAACAAGCAAGCCGACACCAAACGCTTTCCATGAGAGCCATCCTTTTTTTCGCCCATATATGATAAGTGCGAAAGGAACAATCAAAGAAAGAAACAATTGAACAAACATCCCAACCAAGCCGATCTCTCCTTTCATTTACGCGAAAATAAATACGACTGGATAAACAAATACATCGTGCCACCAAATACAATGATCATCAGAAAAATAAAGCGCCATACACTTGTTGCAAATACCGTAAGCATAATGAATACACCCATCATAACAAACACTTTTCCTCCGACACGATGCGTTTTTTGCCAAACTTCTTCATTTTCTAGCGTCCAAGGGGTACGAATACCGAAAAAATAATTCGGTTTAATTTTCGGCATATAATTTCCAAGGGCAATGAACAACACTCCAACTCCAATCGGCACAACGACATCGACTTGCACAGGAATTCCGATATTATACGCAAGCGTCACCACATGTATGCTAAATAAAAATAAAACAAATACATGTAAAAAAATGCGATATACTTTTTCAAATTTCTCGTAGTTTTCTTTGCGTGGATCCACCTTCGGCAAGAAAAGAATAAGGGAGACAATTCCTGTTAAAAAGATCGGAAAAAGTAATGCGCCCCACCATTTGCTCGTAAAGCCGTCAGCTTCCCCAGCCACATTCCAATGAATCGCCACTTCATCCGGCAAAAAAGGGATGGCTAATAAACTCAATACATAGCTACTTGCAATGAGAATGATAATAAATAAGTGCTTTTTCATGATTCGTCACCTTCTTTTTGTAATATGTCATAAAACCAGCTCATTAAATCTTGGAACACCGTTGTGTTTAATGAGTAATAAATATGTTGTCCAACGCGCCGATCTTCCACTAAATCGGCTTGTTTTAATATTTTTAAATGATGAGACACACTCGGCTTTTGCATATCAAAATGTTCAGCAATTTCCCCCGCTGTTAAGTTCCCTTTTTTTAATAAAGAAAGAATTTTTCTTCGGTTTGGATCAGCAATCGCTTTAAACGCTTCGTTAAACGACATCCTTTTTCACCTACTTTCTTTTAGATATTTAGATAAATATCTAAATATAACCCAAAAAAATAGATATTTAGATAAATTTCTAATTACATCATATCCCTTTTTTATACATGAGTCAATATACAAAAAGGAACCAAGGAAAACCTTGATTCCCCATTATTTCAAGTTGCCCGGTACAGATTTAGACAACCGTCCTGAAGCTGAAGTTGCTGTTGGGGAAACAGCTGGCCGTACAATTTTCATCGGATCACCTCCTTCTCCTGTCGGTAAATAAGTTGCAATACTTGTTTTATTTTTCTTTTTTCATACGGACAAGGACGTTTACCTTTCCTAATTCGATACTGCGGGCAATGATTCCCTTGGCAAGCTGGTCGAAAAAAACAAGACTGGCACGTTTCATCTTGTTCTTCGCCCGACGTCACCCACAATGCAAAACGATCATAGTCAATATGTATCGTTCCATCTGTATGAAGTTTACCAACATGATTATATGGCTCATTTAAAAAACACGTACATTTATACAACTGTCCGTCTGTTCCGATTACCAAGGAGTGGGGCTTAGCTGCATAACAAACCGCCCCTCCAGGTGTAAGCATCGACTCAATAATCTTACTCATCGAAATCCCTTGTTTTACAGCCTGTTCAGTCAATTCCCATATTTTCCTTTCAGCCGTGCGATCATCACAGATCGGCAAATGTTCATCATTTTTTCCACCCCATCTTCCAACTGGACGGCAAAACAATTGAAAACGAGCATCCCCTGCAAATTCGTGTGCTAAGTCGGCAAGGAATGATGGAACATGATCGATGTTTGCTTCATCAAAGTTCAGACGAAGATAAATATCAAATGAGTCGTGTAACGTACGAATATCCCGTAAATGTTGCATGATTGTATGATACGTACCTTGTCCATCCGCTAGAAAACGACGGGCATCATGGATCCTTTCTGCTCCATCGATGGTAATCATAAAGCGACGGACGTGATAACGTAACAGTTGTTGCAGCGTTTCTTTTGATAAATAGTAACCGTTTGTCGAGATGTCCGCTTCATACGTTACACCATATCTCTCCGCTAACGAAATGATCCATTCACTTAATTCTTGAATAATGTGAAGCGCCAATATGTCAAGGCCGATTATTTTTTCCCCAAAATCGCCGGTTTAAAATTCCCCAGAAGGACCTCATTGATCCTTCTGTTTTTCTTGTTGGAGCCTTTTTTCCCGCAATCGATAGCTTTCCCCCTTTAGGTTGAAAATGATGGAATGATGCAGTAATCGATCTAACATCGCTGTCGCCAAAACCGAGTCTCCCACGATTTCTCCCCATTCCCCAAAGCTTTTGTTGGAGGTGAGGATAATCGGGGCATGTTCGTACCGACGGGCGATGACCTGAAATAAGTAATGAGCGCTGTTCGGGTCCAGTTTTAGATACCCCATTTCATCAATAATGAGAACGGTTGGCTTCACAAAGACACGAAGCTTTTTCTCCAACTTTCCTTCCTGGTCGGCTCTTCTTAACTGAGTGACCAAATCATGGGCGGTAATAAAATACGTTTTATACCCTCTTGCGATCGCCTCCATTCCAATCGAAATAGCCAGATGCGTCTTTCCAATCCCCGGTGGACCGAGAAAGAGGATATTCTCCTTTCGATCAATAAACGATAAGGTAAGCAGTTCTCGAATCCGGCGCTCATCCACCGAAGGCTGCGCGGTAAAATCAAACGTATCGATCGTCTTGCGATATGGCAGTTTGGACAGCTTGATGAGCGTTTGGATCGATCGT
>NZ_RXXX01000074.1:0-5512 GCF_011006755.1 Anoxybacillus sp. MB8 | reverse complement strand
TTGGTCAAGGGCGAATCCGATTCCACCATCCCCTTTATTTCCCTTCAAAAGGTAGCCCGTGATGACTTTTCATAGATTTTTTGACGCTACCATTCGTTTACATATTTATCATACCATGTTCCTATTTATCCTCGTGCACAAAATTAACACTTTTTCAGTGAATTATGTTACAATTTTTCAAAAAACGAGGAGTGTTTCATTTGGAGTGGAAGGAAGGTGCGATTGTTACGGGTGTTGTGACGGGAATACAGCCATATGGGATATTTGTATCGCTTGATGAACGAACTCAAGGACTCATTCATATTTCAGAAATTACAGACGGGTATGTAAAAAATATTTATGATTATGTGGATGTAGGAGAATGTGTTCGGGTAAAAATTATCGCGATCGATGAAAAAACGAAGCGAATTAGCTTATCGTTGCGTGATGTTGATCATGACACAACGAATATCGAAACCCCTTTAGGATTTCAACCGTTAAAAATGCAACTAGAAAAATGGATTGCTGAAGCGAAAAAAACGTACAACTCACCGAATGATCGGTGAGTTGTACGTTTATGTTCTCGACATTTTTGGTTCTGTACGTCCGAGTTCTTCCGTCGGTTTAAACAGCAATACAAGGTTAATGAGCCCAGCAATTCCGACGAGAGCGTAAACAATGCGAGCGAAAGCCGATGCTTGACCACCGAAAATAGCTGCCACAAGATCGAAGCGGAAAAAGCCAATGAGCCCCCAGTTTAGCGCTCCAATAACAGTAAGCAATAGTGCGATTCGTTGTAACGTGCTCATGTTCATCCTCCTTTAAAACATCGTATTCATTTATAGAATGGATCATTGGAAGAGAAGTATGCATAAAAAATGCAATTTTCTTTACTTATTTGTTTCTTTTGGAAATAATGAAAGGAAGGAGGGATAAACATGGAAAATTTCGTTTTTCATAATCCAACGAAATTAATTTTCGGTAGAGGACAGATTGAACATTTGAAAAAGGAACTTCATTCGTATGAACGCATTTTAATCGTATATGGCGGAGGAAGCATTAAGAAAAATGGCGTATATGATGATGTCATATCTATTTTGCGTTCATTAAATAAGTCTTGGACTGAGCTTGCTGGTGTTGAACCAAACCCTCGTTTATCTACTGTGCAAAAAGGGATTGACATATGCCGTCAAGAAAACATTGATTTTATTTTAGCGGTTGGAGGCGGAAGTGTCATTGATTGTGCCAAAGCCATTGCAGCGGGGGCGTTATATGATGGGGACGCATGGGATTTTATTTCGCGAAAGACGACCGTTCAACGGGCACTGCCAATAGGAACAGTATTAACGTTAGCAGCGACAGGATCAGAAATGAATGCAAATTCTGTTATTACAAATTGGGAAACGAAGGAGAAATACGGTTGGAGCAGTCCGGCTGTCTTTCCTACATTTTCGATTTTAGATCCCGTTTATACAACAACTGTTCCGAAAGACCATACAGTGTATGGCATTGTTGACATCATGTCGCACGTATTAGAACAATATTTTCACCATGCGCCAAATACGCCATTACAAGATCGTATGTGTGAGTCCATTTTACGAACTGTAATTGAAACGGCTCCAAAACTTATTGAAAATTTACAACATGTTGATCATCGTGAAACAATTTTATATTGTGGAACGATGGCTTTAAATGGAATTTTACGCATGGGGCTACGCGGTGATTGGGCGACACATAATATTGAGCATGCTGTGTCGGCAGTGCATGACATTCCACACGCAGGTGGGTTAGCTATTTTATTCCCGAATTGGATGAAACATGTACTTGATGAACATGTGGAGCGTTTTAAGCAGCTAGCTGTTCGGGTGTTTGACGTTTATCCAGAAGGAAAAGGAGATCGGGAAATTGCGCTAGAAGGAATTGAAAAGCTTCGAGCGTTTTGGAATAGCATAGGTGCTCCTTGTCGATTAGCAGATTATCATATCGGTGAAGAATCATTGCCAATAATAGTAGAAAAAGCAATGGCGTTCGGCCCATTTGGTAATTTTAAAAAGTTACACGATGATGATGTCATGGCGATTTTACAAGCCTCATTGTAAAGTGCGAAAAATGTCATAATGAATCCGTTTACATTGTTTTCGTGAACTTGATTCTCGATATTTATTTCGCTAAAGTGAAAGAGGATACAATCATTGAGGAGGAAACGTACATGACGCATATTCAGTTTGACTACTCAAAAGCGTTGACTTTTTTTGGTGAACATGAATTAACGTATTTGCGTGATGCAGTGAAAGTGGCACATCATGCTCTGCATGAGAAAACAGGACAAGGAAACGACTTTTTAGGATGGATTGATCTCCCTGTCGCATATGATCGCGAAGAGTTTGCTCGCATTCAACAAGCAGCTAAAAAAATTCAACAAGACTCTGATGTATTGTTAGTCGTCGGCATTGGTGGTTCTTATCTTGGTGCTCGTGCGGCAATTGAAATGTTGCAACATTCTTTTTACAACGCGCTCCCAAGCGAAAAACGAAAAACACCGCAAATTATTTTCGTCGGCAACAACATTAGTTCTACATATATGCGCGATGTTATGGATTTACTGGAAGGAAAAGATTTTTCCATTAACGTCATTTCGAAATCGGGAACGACGACAGAACCAGCGATTGCATTCCGTATTTTCCGTAAACTTCTTGAAGAAAAGTACGGAAAAGAAGAAGCGCGCAAACGCATTTATGCAACAACAGACCGTGCGCGTGGAGCGTTAAAAACGTTAGCGACAGAGGAAGGATACGAAACATTTGTTATTCCAGATGATGTAGGTGGTCGTTACTCTGTTTTAACAGCGGTCGGTTTATTGCCAATTGCCGTAAGCGGAGCGGATATTGAGGCAATGATGAAAGGGGCTGCCCAAGCACGCGAAGATTTCAGTAAATCAGAACTAGAAGAAAACATTGCTTATCAATATGCTGCTGTACGTAATGTGCTATACAACAAAGGGAAAACAATTGAGATGCTTATTAACTACGAGCCAGCGTTACAATATTTTGCTGAATGGTGGAAGCAATTGTTTGGTGAAAGTGAAGGAAAAGACCAAAAAGGTATTTTCCCAGCTTCTGCAAACTTTTCGACAGACCTTCATTCGTTAGGGCAATATGTGCAAGAAGGTCGTCGCGACTTGTTTGAAACTGTATTAAAAGTAGAAACACCACGTCATGAGTTGACGATTGAAGCAGAAGATAACGACTTAGATGGATTAAACTATTTAGCAGGAAAAACAGTTGACTTTGTCAACACAAAAGCGTTTGAAGGAACATTGTTAGCACATACAGACGGTGGTGTACCAAACTTAGTTGTAACGCTACCACGATTAGATGAATATACATTCGGTTACCTTGTTTACTTCTTTGAGAAAGCGTGTGCGATGAGCGGATATTTACTTGGAGTCAATCCGTTTGATCAACCAGGTGTAGAAGCATACAAAGTGAACATGTTTGCTCTTCTTGGTAAACCTGGATACGAAGAGAAAAAGGCTGAGCTTGAAAAACGATTGAAATAATGAAAAAAAGAGCTTTTCCTGGGTGCAGGGAAAGCTCTTTTTTTGGGCATGATAACAAACAGAGGAGGAGTGATCGATATGATTGAAATTCCATCTGCATTAGAAGGAAAAACATTTTTATTAAATGTGTTAGAACAGGAATTAAAACCTCTCGGCTATGTGATCGGTGGAAATTGGGATTACGATCACGGTTCGTTCGACTATAAGATGGCGGATGATGTTGGGTACCAATTTTTACGCCTTCCATTCGTCGCGATCGATGGACAACTGGATTCATATGGGGCAACGGTTGAATTGAAGCGCCCATACGTCTTATGCCATAAATATCAGCGTGGCTTAGATGACAATGTGCATATTGGGAATATAAACGCATCATTTAATCAATTTTCTGAGCCAGAAGATCCCGATGCAACGGTACCTGATCAATATGTAGCTATGGCAAAAACGCTCGTCAAAGATTTAGAAGAACGGTTATTGCGCTAATACGATAAGTTCATCTGTCGACCGAATGATCGTATGCGACGGTGGATTAATTACAACATGTTGATTGTTAGCGACACCGATAAGCAATATATCTTCTTTTTTTAATTCCATGAGCATTGACGCAAAAGACATCCCGTTCCATTCGTCGCGCATAGCCAACCGTTTGATTGGATGTTTTTTGAATTGCTCGACGTCGTTTAATATGTTTGGAGATGAGAGGCAATTGGTCATTAAGAAGCTGATCCATTTATTTGTTTCAATCGTTTCATCTGCCCCAGCGCGCTTTGCATTATCAACTTGGGTAGTTGTTAATATTTCCACAACCGTATACACGGATGGATGAAGCGCTTTTACTGTTAAAAGGGTGACGATGGATGCTAAATCGGCCTCCGTTTCGTTTTTATGTTGATTGGCAGTAATAATGACGGTGCGGGCTTCAAATACGTTTGCTTTTTTCCACACATCGTCATGCGTCGGATTTCCTTTAATGAAATGAACGTGTTTCGGAACATCCCAACGTTTTAGTGTCTCATCGATCACGAGACACGGAATGTCGGGCGGCATGAGAGCAAGTAGCTGGCGAATGCGTTCATTCCATCCGACTAAGATGACATGTCCCCCTTTTGTATAAGGGAGTTCCCCAGTTGATAAAGCGTTTTCTTTTGAAAGTGCTTTTGTAGATAGCGTGACAAAATAAGCTGAAACAAAAGCTGTACCGAGCAAAATGAGAGTGATAGCGACAAGTTTACCACCCAATGTTTTCGGTACGAGGTCGCCATAACCAATCGTTGTTGTTGTAATGAGCGCCCACCATATGCCGTCGAATGCTGTTAAAAATGTTTTTGGCTCGACGACATGAATGATCATCCCGAATAAACAGATAATTGTTGTAATGGTGAATATGATTCGTATCAGTGGAGAAAGTCGCCAATATGAAGCGAGAAATTCATACCATCTCATCTATTTTCCCTCCTGTTTTATTATTGTAGACGAGATGGTGTCATTTCTTACATATTTTCTCTCCAAAAGAAAATAATATGAACGAAAGGAGGGACGCTGATGGATATGCATCGCATTAAACAAATTGTTTCTTCGCCAGATGATATTCGGGTATGTTATCACGGTCAATCTGTTTGGATTGATGGGTACGATGAAGCGAATCGAACAGCTACCGTACATATGCGTGGCCGGGAACATGAACGTCACATCGTTCCAGTAGAAGAACTAACAGAAGAGTAAAAGAAAAACCCTTGCGATGCAAGGGTTTTTTGATGGAGCATACCGGGTTCGAACCGGTGACCTTCGCGCTGCCAGCACGACGCTCTCCCAGCTGAGCTAATGCCCCTTTTGTTTATATTGTAAAAACATTTTGTTTCTTCGTCAATCGATATTAAGAGATCGTTTGAGTCAAGACTTTGTGGGAGATTTTTTTCTCGACCGATTTTTTTGGTTATATATGGTTTTATAAAATCGTTATATGTAAGCGCTTTT